>DATMCA010000109.1:0-3801 GCA_035559015.1 Umezawaea sp.
GCCTCAACCCAACCCCGTGCCCACCGGGACCATCCGCCCTTCCAAACCCTTCCCCCCGGCCGCACCCCGATTCTTAGCGCACGTCGTGGCCCGTTCGCTTTGTCAAGGCATCTTTCCCGCCTTGACAAAGCGAACGGGCCATCGAGACAATCGCGCGATCGGGGTGAGACCGAACCACCAAACCAAAACCGGGGTCCCCCGACCACCACACTTCCCCCAATAAAAAAAAGGGGCGCCCCGCCAAAGCGGGACGCCCCAACCCATCACCCTCAAATAGCCGACATCGTCTGCCACTGGGCCCACGGAATCTGCCAGTCGTACCAGTCGTACTTGGCCGGCAACGTGGTGATCGACCCGACCACCTCCACCGGATCCCCGATCATCGCCGTATCATAATAAGCCTTGGCATCAGCCTCGGTAAGATTCGCACACCCATGCGAAGTATTATTCTTACCAATATTAGCCGCATTATCATTGTTCTCATGGATGAACTCACCATGATTCGAAAACCGAACAGCCCACTTCTTCAACACGTTCGTGTACCCGTACTGCGGGTTGTCGAAGCTCCACTGCTCATCCTTCTGCATGACCACAAACGTCCCGTTAGGCGTGGTCAACTCCGGATCAGCATCCCGCCCGAAGCTAGCCGGGTAAGAAGCCACCGTCTGCCCATCCCGCTGCACCACCAACTGGTGCGACGGCGTATCGATCTTCACCACCTGATTCCGCCCAATGGTGAAATCACTCGTCACATCAGCGGCCCCGTACGCCCCGCCCCCATAAGCCACCCCGTAGAGCTTCGCCTCCACGTGGATCTTCGTATTAGCAGGCCAGTAACCCTCAGGCCGGTAGTGGACCTCTTGATCCCCCAACCAAGCCCAGGTCCCCTTCACATCAGCCGTGTTCGTAACCGTCAAAGCCTTCTGCACAGCCGCCCGATCCGTCACGGGCGCATCGAACTTCACCATGATCGGGACAGCCACCCCGACCTGTTGTTCATCCACCGGGAAGAGCGTCCCCCGAACCTGAGCGGCGGGAGCGACGGTGTTGAACGCCCCCTTCAGCTCGATCTTCTTCCCATCCGTGCCCGTGGCCGACCCCGCGTACGTATAAGCCTTCCCGTACCCGAGCGGCTCAGTGGTGGCCCACGACTTCTTGTCGTCGGCCAACTTCCCGGCGACGGGCGCGCCCTCGGGATTGGAAACGGCCACCTCGTCGATCGTGCCGTCCGACACCGTGACGTTCACCGGAACGTTCACCGGCACGTCCTTCGCGTCGACGGCCGGAACCGCGGTGAACTTCGCGATCGAGGGCGTGTCCGGTGTCCCGGCGCCCTCCCGGCTCGGCTTGCCCGCCTCCGTGCTGGAGCACCCGGCCAGCAGGGCGGCGCCCAGCAGCAACGCGGTCACGGCTCGAAGCTTCGTCCGCACGATCGACCTCCAGAGCCTTCGCTGTTCGTGTCCCCCACTAGTCAAGGACGTCCCGACGACGTCCAAGTGCCCAACGATCGGGAGTGATGCTCGTCATAGCCGCTGCGCCGGTCGGACCAGCACGGCACGATCGGACCGTGACAAACGACCGTCGAACCGCCGTTGTGACCGGAGCGAGCGCGGGAATCGGGGAAGCGACCGCTCGCAAGCTCGCCGCCGAGGGATTCCACGTGGTGCTCGGAGCCCGCCGACTCGATCGCCTCCAGGGTATCGCGGATGACATCAAGGGGACGGCCGTCGAGCTGGACGTGACGGACGCCGACTCCGTCGCCGCCTTCCTCGACCGCGTTCCCGAAGCGAACGTGCTGGTCAACAACGCGGGCGGGGCGCGGGGCATGGCCGGCGTGCTCGACTACCCGGAGGACGACTACCGCTGGATGTGGGAGACGAACGTCCTCGGCACGCTCCGGATGACCAAGGGCCTGCTGCCCAAGCTGATCGCCTCCGGTGACGGCCACGTGGTGACCGTGACGTCGATCGCCGCGTTCGAGATCTACGACAACGGCTCCGGCTACACCTCCGCCAAGCACGCCCAGGCCGCCCTGCACCGGAGCCTGCGCGGCGAACTGCTCGGGCAGCCCGTCCGGTTCACCGAGATCCTGCCGGGCATGGTCGAGACGGACTTCTCCGTGCTCCGCTTCAAGGGCGACGCCGACCGGGCCGCGGGCGTCTACCAAGGCATGACGCCCCTGACCGCGGACGACGTGGCCGACACGATCGCCTTCGCCGTGACCCGCCCGTCGCACGTGAACCTGGACCAGATCGTCCTGCGCCCCCGCGACCAGGCCAACGCGACCCGCGTGCACAGGTCCTGACCCCACCCTGACCCCACCCCACCCCAGCCCCAACCCAGCCCCACGCGAGGCCGCGTCGGTAGGTCGGGTCACCATTTTTTCGAGTTGGGCAGGGACGAAGTTTCTGCCCAACTCGAAAAAATCGGGGCACGAACTGCCGACCACAGGCGGCCGAGCCGGAGTCTGCGCAGCAGCGACCATTCAACACAGCGACCGTTCAACACAGCGACCATTCAACACAGCAGGTCCACGTCCAGCTGGTCGAGCACGTGGTCGATCGGGTTGGCGAAGCCGATCGAGCCGCTGGGGTTGCCGGCGCAGTACAGGCCGATCACGTGGTTGGAGTCGTCGAGCAGGACCGCGCCCGAGTCGCCGTGGTCGCCGAAGCGGTGGCCGGGCGCGGCCTGCACGCGGACCTGGTCGCGCAGGGTGCGGACGCCGAGGTCGTTGCCGAAGTCGAGCGAGACCGACGCGTCGGTGGAGGCGACCACGGCGTGGGAGAGGCCGGTGGTGCGGCCGCGCTTGCGGATCGCCGTGCCGACGACCGCCCCGGCCCGACCGCGCACCGGGCCCAGCCCCACGACCTCGGCCCGGCAGTCGAGGTGGCTGCTGAGCAGCAGGGCGGCGCCGTCGACCGAGCCGGACAGGGCTGCGCGGGCGAGCGTGCCGATGCGGTCGTCCCACGGGTGGCCGCCGTCCACGATGCTCGGGTGCGCCATCGCGTCGCCGATGGCCCACGCGTCGTCGACGCAGGCGACGTGGAACGAGGTCAGGGCCATCACTCTCGGGCTGGCCGCGCGCGGGGTCACGAGCGCGCCGAGGGTGCCAACGACGGAGTAGTCACCGGGCACGGGGACGTCGGGCGGCACGAACCGGATCGCCCGGCACGGGCCGAAGCCGATGCCGCCGACCAGGCACTGGTGCCGTTCGGCCCCGTGGACGCCGTCCGACCACGCCAGGGCCCGGTGCGGCACGAACGCGTCCTCGACCACGTCGGTGGGGACGCCGCTGTACTGGACGGGAATGGCGTAGCGCTGGCTGTGGTGCTTCACGCCGACGTAGACGACGATCGCCGGGCGCCCGGTCGGCTTGCCGCCGGTGGTCTTCTCGCCGATGTCGACGCCGACCACACCTGGTCGGGCCAGCAGTTCGTCCTCGACGCGTCTCTTGATCGGCCGGATCGCCGCACGCACGTGCTCGTCCAGGTAGGCCATGTCGACCTCCGTGAAGTGCTCACCTCAATGAAACACGCATGGTGAGGATCTGGTCACGCAAGGTCACCCGTTCGGCCGTCGGCAGTAGAGGACTGGGACTCGCAGCCGACCGGCACGGGCTCTGGACGCAGGCGGCCGGGTTCGGTGGACCGGCGCACCGCGGAGTACGCCTCGGAAGCCGTTCAGGGGCCTGACCTCGGCCGGGAGGACGCCGGAGGTCCGCTAGAACTCGCAGCCGACCAGCACGGGTTCCGGGTGCAGTTCGACGCCGAAGGCCACCCGGACGCCGTCGCGCACCTCGCG
>DATMCA010000110.1:0-5591 GCA_035559015.1 Umezawaea sp.
GTCGGCCGTGACACTCCGGAACAACGCGGTCAGGGCGTGCAGGTCGGCGGGCAGCCGGTCCGGATCCGCCCCCAGCGCGTCGAGGAAGCCTCGTAGCGCCACTGCGGGCTCCATCGGGCTGCCGCGGTCGGCGCAGAAGCCATGAAGGTCGACGAACAGCTGGCCATCGGGGAACCGCCCGGTGTTGCGGTGTGCCCACTCAAGCGCCAGCCACGTTTTGCCGATTCCGCCGGCTCCGCTGATGACGGCGATCGGGCTCGCGCCGGCCGTGGAGGGCTCGGCCAGGAACTCCGTCAAACGAGCCAGGGAAGCGTCGCGGCTCGTGAACAGTCCCGGCCGGGGCGGCAGCTGCCGCGGTACCGGCGCCACCGGCCGCAGAGCCGTACCCGTGAGATCGGCATCGGCGCTGAGCATGCGCTGGTGCAGTTCCTGTAGCGCGGCACCCGGCTCGACCCCCAACTCGTCGACGAGCCGGGTACGCAACCGGTGGAACTCCGCCAGGGCCTCCGCCGGTCGGCCGGCGTGGTAGCGGGCCAGCATGAGCTGCCCGGCCACCCGTTCGTCCAACGGATGTGCCGCGGCGCGGGCCGTGACCTCGGCCAGCAGCCCGGCGTGCCAGCCCAGCCGGAGTGCCAGGTCGATGCGGTCGGCGTCGGCGGCGAACCTCTCCATCGCCAGCCCTTCGCGCACTGCGGCGAGCCACGGGATGTCCAGGTCGGCGAAGGCGTCGCCGGACCACAACGCCGACGCTTGCTCCAGGAGGTTCAAGGCGGCCTGCTCGTCAGGTTCGCTGCGGACGCGACGAACTAGCCGGCGAAACTCGTGCAGGTCAACGCAACCAGGTTCAACCAGCAATGCGTAACCGCTGCCCCGGCGCTGCAAATCCACACCGCTGCCGGCGGGCAGCTGCCGCCGCAACCGGGACACGTAGTTGCTGACCACCTGCCGGGCGCGCAGCGGCGGCCGGTCGCCCCACACCCGGTCGACCAGCTGGTCGGTCGACACGACGAGGTTGGCCTCCACCAGCAGCACCGCCAGCACACACCGCTGCCGTGCGTGGCCGAGAGCCAACCGTTCGCCGTCGACCGAGGCCTCGACCTCGCCGAGCACCCGGAACCGAAGCACGCCGTCAGCCCCGCGCCCGACGGCTGACCAGGCGATTGCACCAGGATGGTGTGTTCACGATGAAACCGACAACCACGATCTTCGACATACTCAGCACATCCGGCATCTGAGTACCTCCCCAGCTATGGGGTAGCAGGTGCGACGCCGCCGGGGGGGTGATCTTCTGCTCGATTCACGCGAACGGCGGAGTGGCCGGCCGGCGCGTGAGGTGTGACGCTCACATCGAATTCAGTAGTGAAATGTTTTTTGTGAGAGGGAATTCATGAGGCACCATTCGTCGCGTTCCGCATTCCTCGTCGCCCTGGCCGGACCGGTCACTGCGGCGCCGACCACCATGACCGAAGACACGGCAACGGCCGCCAACGCGCAGAACGACAAGTACTGTTCGATCCAGCTCGACAAGGCGCCGGAGGGGAGGTTTCTCCCGTGGCGGCCAAGGCCTGTTCCGCCGTGTCCATAGACCAGGCCCGAGCCGAGATGCACCGGCAGTATGCCGCCAAGAAGCGAGCCGACGGCGACGGCTTGGCAGCCACCCACGTGCTCGTGCACTGGTACCAGAACGTCAACTACAACAGAGATCAGCAGGTGCCTAATAGGAATTAGGGACCGGCGCCCGCTGCGATACGACTGGGTACCGGATCAATCCAACGGTTTCTGGCGGGAGAATCCCAGTTCGATAATGGGCGACTACGACTGCTTTGTGGCGCGGGTCTACAACATTGCACCGTGGATTCGTTGGAGTAGGCGTAGCTCTTGCCCTCGGCGGTGAGGTACCGAGTCTTATCACTGGTCCACAGAACCGCATAGACAGTCACCCCATGTCTGACGCCGCTGAAGCCGTAGTGGCCGTGATACTTCCCGTTTGCGTTCTTGTACCAGATCTTCCACACGACCGCCGTCCGCTTGCCGTCGGGCAGCCGCAGAGTCGTGCCGGCGGACGCCATCGCTTTGATATCGCCTGATGCCGATGCGGAAGCGGCTGACGTGTGCCGGGGAACGGGCCTGACCGTGTCAAGCCCGCCCCACACTGCACCAACCCGTGACAGCCGTCGATCAGGATTGGAACTGGAACTTGCTCGCGACCCTGAAATGACCGGGATCGCACCAAGCCGTAGATCCTCGACGGTCACCGAGCCAGCGCCACTGACCCTGGTGCTCGCCCCCGCTGGTGCAGGTAATGGTCGCGCGGTAGCTGGCTGGTCCGCGGCCATCGCACCACCCCGAGAATCGGTTGGCGGTCTTTTCCCACACCTTGCACTTGGATGCGAATGGCGCCACGGCGCCGGCGTCTGCCGAGGCGACGGCTGGTGTAGGGCTTACCGGAGTAGCGATCGCAGTGGCTCCGCTCGCCACGGCAAGACCACCGCTGAGGGCTAGGGTAGCCAGAGCGAGAATGATTCGCTTGCATGAGTTCATGGTCGAAATCCCCATTTCGTTGGAGGTGGGGCGTTGCGGGGGTGGACCGCATCGCCGATCCCATCTTCTGCAGGGGGCCGCAAACAGCGCCAGGCCGGCGGGTCGAGACGGCTCACCGTGGGACGTCCGACGCCCTGACCTGCACGGACACGCGGCGTGGTGACGCATCGTTGGGACGGTGGGGCGCGGGATCTCGGGTCTGCGCGGGAGCCGACTGGCTGAATCGGCTTCCCCTGTGCCCCTCGATTGCGGTAGATCCGAGAAGGGAAGAACGCAAAGAATTTGCGGAGTCAACTCGACGGGTGGGGTCAGATGACTCGATGGAAACCGCTTCCTGCTGGCACTACGCCGCAGGTGCAGGACCTGGTCGACCGATTGCGGGAACTCAAAGATCAGGCAGGGATCAGTACGGTGGCGTTGGCACGGAAGACCGCCTACAGCAGATCCTCGTGGGTGCGGTGCTTCAATGGCAGAACGGTGCCACCCCGGTCTGTGGTGGAGACATTCGGCGAGGTGGCCGGGCTGTCCGGGGCCGATCAGGCGCGGCTGCTGGCGCTGTGGGAGCTGGCCGACCAGGCGCAGACCGAACCTCGGCCAACCCAGGAGCTCGAACCCGCGACGGAGGTGGCGGCACAGGGGGTGTCCGACGTCTGGTGGCGGCGCCGGTGGACGTGGATCGCCGTGGTGGTCGCCGCCGTGGTTGTGGGCGTTGTTGGGGTTGTGGCGTGGCAGGTCTCCACCGCTGGTCGCCCGTCCCCGGCCTCGGCGCTGGTCTCCGTGGCGCCGGCGGGCTATTCCTGCGACTACAGCAAGCGGGACAGCAAGTGGTATGCCGGGCACAGCACTACCTCCACCCGGCTGGTGGTGCTCAACGCCGGCAGCGACGATGTGGTCGAGGTGCAATGCCTGCTCACCTATCACCACCTCGACCCGGGGAGGATCGATGGGTTGTTCGGGAAGCGCACTGAGCAGGCTGTCAAGCAACTGCAAAGCTCGGCCGGTATACCGGTTGACGGGCAGGTGGGGCCCCAGACCTGGGCCCTGCTGCGCACATGAGCGGACAGTGGCGGCCGCTTCCGGACTCGCTGCCTCCGGAGGTCGCCTACCTGGTGGGTGTGCTGCGGGAGTTCAAGGACCGCTGCGGGTTGAGCCTCGCGGCGCTGGCGGACAGGACGAACTACAGCAAGTCCTCCTGGGAGCGGTGCCTCAACGGCAAGACGCTGCCACCTCGGCAGGCCGTGGCGGCGTTGGCGCGGCTGGTGGGAGAGCCGGTCGAGCGGCCGCTGGCGTTGTGGGAGCGGGCCCAGGCTCACTGGAGTGGGCGCGCCGCCGCGCCCCAGATCACGGCGGCCGCCGCACCGGCGCAGGCCATCGGACAGCGAGATCCAGCCCCACCTGCGCCATCCCGCCGCCGTCTCGGTCGTCAGGGCTGGGTACTCGCCGCGGTGGTGGCGTGCGTCGTCGTGGCCGCGGCACTGGTCCTTCCCTCGGGCATCTTGGGCACCACCGCGGTCCCGTCGACCTCGTCGGCCTACACCGTCGGTTGCCGCGGTCCGCAGTGCACCGGCCAGGATCCCCACGCCATGGCCTGCGACATCGACACCGCGTCATACGCCGACCTGAGGGTTGGGCAGGCCTACCTGGAGTTGCGGATCAGCGACCAGTGCGGGGCAGCATGGGCCCGGGTCTCCCGCTCGACGGTCGGCGACCAGGTGCTGGTGGCCGATCAGGGCGGTCGGAGCGAGACGACCACTGTTGGCAACGCCGCTTCCACCGGGCAGTACGTCCCGACCTCGATGATCGCCGTCGACCGGCACTCCCAGGTACGGGCGTGCTTGGAACACGGCGGTGAGCGCCGCTGCACGCCATGGGGAACCAACGGTCCTGTCCCCGTTCCACCGGCCACGGCGGGCCCCCGTCCTGGCTAGGAGCCGCGCCATGGGCGACGGGGACGGAGTACCAGGTGATGACGCCGATCGGGGACGCAACGAGTCGCGCGGTGGGGTTGCGGCGGTCGTTGATCGGGTTGGCGATCCCGATGGCGTCGGAGCCGAATCTCCCACGCCCACCAGATGCCTCGACAACCCGCGCCCCGGCGTCAGCAATATGGGCTCGCAACATGGTGCTCACACCGGATCGCGATGTCGCACAATCCTGGATGCGGCCGGGCCATGGGACGATCGACAGGCGGATCTCCAGGTGGGGGTCTGTCAAACAAACGAGCGGTGTAACTCGGCTTGAAGGAAACCAACTGCGTCCGGCGGCCAGACGGCCGTCAGAGGCGATCTCGACCGCGTTCAACGCTGGTTTCCACCGCATGGTCCAGCGTTTGCGGCCGGTGCCGGTCGGGTCCAGGCTCATAACCGCGAGGTAGACGCATTTGAGCGTGGCCTGCTCGTTGGGGAAATGCCCACGAGCCTTCACCGCACGACGGATGCGGGCTTTGACGCTCTCGATGGCACTGGTCGAGCAGATCACCCGCCGGATCTCCACGTCGAACGCCAGGAACTCCGCCCAGGCGTTGTCCCACAACCGAACGATCGCCGGATACCGGGCGCCCCAGACCTCGGCGAACTCCGCGAACCGCTCCCTCGCAGCAGCCTCGGTCGGCGCGATGTAGACGGGCTTGAGGGCCTTCGCGATCGCGGCTCAGTGCTGACGCCCGGCGTAGCGGACACTGTTGCGCAGCAGGTGAACCACGCAGGTCTGCACGATCGTGCGCGGCCAGACCGTGGTGACCGCGTCGGGCAGCCCGGTCAGCCCGTCGCACACCACCATCAGCACATCGGCCACGCCGCGGTTGCGCAGCTCGGTGAGCACGTGCAGCCAGTACTTCGCGCCCTCGCCGCCGTCCCCGACCCACAACCCGAGGATGTCCCGATGGCCCCTCGCAGGTCACCCCCAACGCCACGTAGATCGGCCGGTTGGACACCTGGCCGTCCCGGACCTTCACGTGGATCGCGTCGATGAAGATCACCGGGTACACCACGTCCAGCGGCCGGTTCTGCCACTCGGTCATGCCCTCGGCCACCTTGTCGGTGATCGAGGAG
>DATMCA010000111.1:0-2277 GCA_035559015.1 Umezawaea sp.
CCGGACCTGCTGAAGATGAACGCCTCCACCGGGCTCGACCTGGTGGGTGGGCGGATCTCGCCCGCCGACGCGAACTCCAGCGAGGACCTGCCCGCCGGGCGGGCCCACGTCGTGCGCGACGGGCTCGGCAAGACCGGCGTCTACCGCGACCGCGCCGGGGTCCTGCACGGCGTCTCCCTGCGTTGCACGCACCTCGGGTGCCTGGTGGCGTTCAACGCCGCCGAGACGACCTGGGACTGCTCGTGCCACGGCTCGCGGTTCGACGTCGACGGCGCCGTGCTCGAAGGCCCGGCCACCCGGCCCCTGCCGCGTCGTGAGCCCAGGTAGTGACCCGACGCACGGTCGAACCCGGTGCCGCGCGGGTAACCGGGGGCATGACCACACCGATCCCGCTCGACGAGCGCCGTGCGAGGGACCTGCTGCGCGCGCTGCGGCTGATGGGCCCGAACGGGGAGGGCTTCGACGCGTTCCTGCGCGAGCGGAGGTCTCCCCGAACAGGTGACGGTCCCCGGTGGTTGGCCCCGCCGGATCGCGGGTAACTCGCTGACATGGGCGAACAGGTGCGAGGCCGGAGGCCCGCGGGCGTCGACGATGCCACCGTCGAAGCCGTCGGAGCGCTGACCGAGGCGCTGGAGACGGCGGAACGGGCGCGCGGTCGGCTGTTCGACTTCCACCAGCTCTCCGGCAGCGCCGACGCGAAGGCCGACCGGGCCGCGGGACTGCTCCGCGACGCGGGCCACGCCGACCTGGCCGACGAGCTGGAACGGGACCTGGTCGGGCGCAACGTCGTGCCCGGCCGGTGGACGTTCCAGCTGGTCGAGGAGTACGACGACGGCTACCACCAGGCGTTCCGCGCCTGGGAGCGCCGGGTGCGCGATGAGCTGCTGGGCGGCGCCCGGCATGTCTTCGAGGCCGAGATGAAGGAACGCAACACCACGGCGGGCGCACCGGGGCAGCGGCTCGACCCGTCCGACTGATCCGCCGAGCACCGAGGAGAACCAAGTGGTCAACGTCGAGCGCAAGTTCACCGTCGACAAGCCCGTCCAGGTGGTCGTGGACTACCTCAAGGACTTCGCCAACGCCGAGGAGTGGGACCCCGGCACGCGCTCCTGCGTCCGGACCGACCCCGGTCCCGTCCGGATCGGGTCGACGTGGCAGAACGTGTCCGAGTTCAAGGGCAAGGAGACCGAGCTGGAGTACCGGCTCGAACGGCTGGAGCCGAACCGGCTGACGTTCGTGGGCAAGAACAAGACCGCGACCTCCACCGACGACCTCACGCTGACGCCCGCGGGCACCGGCACCGAGGTCACCTACCACGCGCACATCGTGTTCCACGGCCTGGCGAAGGTGGCGGACCCGTTCCTGAAGTCGGAGTTCGAGAAGCTCGGCGACGAGGTCGTGGGGTCCATGACCAAGGCGGTCGCCGGACTGCCCTCGACGCCGGATCCCGCCTAGCCACCGTCCGGGTAGGGTGCGCTGGAGCGCCTCGCGCCCGTCGTTCGCGTCCAGCCCGGCCCGTTCGGAGCGTGGTGACCGCGACCACGAGGGCTGTCGATGGCGCCCGCTGTCGTCGGGGTGGAAGTGGAGGCGCGCTGGTGAGATCCGGAGCGGCGCGCGGGCACGAGGGCTACTTCCACGAGACGGCCTTCTACGGCTCCGACGAGGAGTTCCTGGCCGTGGTCATGCCGTTCCTGGTCGACGGCGCCGCCGCGGGGGAGCCGACGCTGGTGTCGTGCGGCCCCGCCAACGAGAAGCTGTTGCGGGCCGAACTGGGGGATTCCGCCGACGGGATCACCTACCTGACCACCGGTGACCAGTACGCGCGGCCGACCAGCGCGATCAAGCGCTACCGCGAGGTCTTCGGCGACCTCGCGGCGTCCGGCGCTGCGCAGATCCGGGCGGTCGGCGACGTGCCGCACCCCGGGGTCGGCGTCCCGTGGGACTGGTGGGGGCGCTACGAGGCCGTGATCAACCACGCCTTCGACGACCTCCCGCTGTGGAGCCTGTGCCCGTACGACACCCGCACCGCGCCCGCCCACGTGCTCGCCGACGCGGAGCGCGCGCACCCCCGCGTCGCGACCGCCGACGGCCGCCACGTCGCCAACGCCCGGTTCCGGAACCCGGCGGACTTCCACACCGCCAGGCCGAGGCCGCTGCCGGACGCGCTGGAGTCCCACTCGCCGTCGCTCGTGCTGCTCGACCCCGCGCCCGTCCTCGTGCGCCGGGCCGTCCGCCAGGCCACCGCGTGCACCACCCTCACCGAGGACGAAGCCGACG
>DATMCA010000112.1:0-6834 GCA_035559015.1 Umezawaea sp.
GGGCCTCGGCGGTGGCGGTTCCCCCGTCGCGGCGGCTCCGGCCCCGGCCCAGAAGCAGGCCGCTCCCGCGCCGTCGCAGCAGCGGACCGCTCAGGCGCCCGTTCGCCAGCAGGCCCCGGTCGTCGTCGCGTTGCCGTCGACGAACCCGGACGGCGACTACGAGATCAAGGCGGGCGACACCCTGTCGAAGATCGCCGACGAGCAGAAGGTCGAGGGCGGCTGGCAGAAGCTGGTCGAGCTCAACAAGTCGTTCATCCCGAACGCCGACCTGATCCTGCCTGGCCAGAAGATCGCCACCAAGTAGGACCGACTCGACCCCGGTCGAGTGACGGACCAGGAGCCCCATCCGCTATCCCCCCAGCGGCTGGGGCTCCTGCCGTCGTTTTCCGGATGATGGGACCGATGAGGTCCCGGCTGCTCGGTCCGCTCGAAGTGGTGCACGACGGCTCACCGCCGCCCATCAGGGCGGCCAGGCAGCGCGCGATGCTCGCGGCGCTGCTGTGGACGCCAACCGGACGGTCCCGCTGGACGTGCTGGTCGCCTGGGTGCGGGACGGCGGCCCGCCGAGCCGAAAAGCGCCGCACGACCTGGTCATGCGGTTGCGGCAGACCCTGGGCGCGGCCGTCACCAGGACGCGCTCGGACGGCTACCTGATGGAGGTCGCCAAGGCCGACCTGGACCTGCGACACTTCGACGCGCTGGTCCGGCGGGCCAAGGCGGCCACCGACCCCGGCCGGGTGTCCGGGCTGCTGGCCGAGGCACTGACCTGCCGAGCACCAGGTGCCGGCCGCCTCGACGCTCGCCGCCGACACCGGGTTCGACCGGCACGCGTACCGGATCCCGTGAACCTTCGCCGGCTTCCTCAACAACGTCGACCACTATCGCGCCATGCTGCGGTCGCAGGAGATCGCCATCGACGCGGCGGAACGGCTCGGCGACGATCGGCGGGCTTCCCGAAGCCCTGCACCACGGCGAGCGCTCGGTCCTGCTCTACCGGTCCGCGGGGCCTGCCCGTCGGTGCAGCGCGAGCCCTGAACGCCTTCGGCACGTGCCTCGTGGACGTGGCGCCGAGCACACCACGCGCGCGGACCTGGTCGTCAACCTGGGCAACATCGGCGACGTGCTGCGCGCCTCGGGTGACGAGGCCGAGGCGCGCGCGACGTGGCAACGCGCCCTCGACGTCGCCGAGAACCTGCCGAACATCGAGGTCGACCACGTCAGGGCCAAGCTCAGGGGCAGTTGACCCACTCGTCGGTGCCGTCGGTGAAGACCTGGCGCTTCCACACCGGCAGGCGGCGCTTGACCTCGTCCACCAGCTCCGAGCACACCGCGAACGCCTCCTTGCGGTGCTCGGCGGCGACCGCGACGGCCAGTGCGACGTCGCCGATCGCCAGCGGGCCGACGCGGTGGGAGACGGCGAGGGCTCGGACGCCCGAGTAGCGGCCCGCGATGTCGGCGGCCACCTCGGCGACGACGTCGGCCGCGCTGGGGTGGCCGACGTACTCCAGTTCCCGCACGGAACGGCCGCCGTCGTGGTCGCGGACGACCCCGGCGAACGTGACGACCGCTCCCGCGCCCGCGTCCTCGACCAGCGCGGCGTGCTCCTCGACGGACAGCGGGGATTCGCTGACGGTCGCGCGGAGCACGGCGGCGGGTCCGGTGTGGATGTTCGCGTGGGCGTGGACGTGGTCGCCGCCGCGGAGCTGGTCGACGGCGTGGTCGAGCACGAGGCCGAGGATCTCCAGGCCGTCGCGGACACCGCCGGTGGAGCCGGGCAGGTTCACGACGAGCGTGCGTCCCGCCACACCCGCCAGGCCGCGCGAGAGCACGGCGGTGGGGATGGTCGGCCAGCCGGACTGGCGGATCGCGTCCGCGAGTCCCGGCACCTCGTAGTCGAGCACCGCGCGGGTGGCCTCCGGGGTGCGGTCGGTCGGGTTGATGCCCGTGCCGCCGGTCGTGACGACGACGTTCACCTCGGCCGCCACGGCTTGCCGCAGGGCGTCGGCCACCGGTTCGCCGTCGGGGACGACCAGCGCGTCGGGGACGTCGAACCCCTTGCCGCGCAGCCATTCCACGATGATCGGTCCGCCGCGGTCCTCGTACACGCCGGACGCGGCGCGGTTGGACGCGGTGATGACACGTGCCGTGGTGCTCATCTGCCCTCCGGGCGGATCCAGGTGCCGGACTTGCCGCCGTCCTTGCGCTCGACGCGGACCGCGTCGAGCGACGCGGACGGGTCGACGGCCTTCACCATGTCGTGCAGGGTCAGGCCCGCGACGGACACCGCGGTCAGCGCTTCCATCTCCACGCCGGTGCGGTCGGTCGTCCGGACGGTGGCGGAGATGCGGATCTCCGCCTCGCCCAGTTCGAGGTCGACCTTCACGCTCGACAGCGCGAGCGGGTGGCACAGCGGCACCAGGTCGGAGGTGCGCTTCGCGGCCATGATGCCCGCGATGCGGGCCGTCGCGAGCGCGTCGCCCTTCGGCAGGTCGTCCCCGGCGAGCAGTGCCACGACCTCGGTCGTCGTGTGCACCACCCCGGTCGCCACCGCTGTCCTCGTGGTGGGTTCCTTGCCGGAGACGTCGACCATGCGCGCCGCGCCGCTGGAATCCAGGTGGGTGAACTGCTCGGTCATGCCACCGACCTTATTCCTAGACCTTGGCGACGGCCGCTTCCTTCCGGACGGCTTCCGCGACGGCGCCCGCGACCGTGGCGTCGAACACGCTGGGCACGATGAACGACGCGTTCAACTGGTCCGGCGAGACGACGTCGGCGATGGCGTTGGCGGCGGCCAGCAGCATCGCGTCGGTGATGGTCCTGGCGTGCGCGTCGAGCAGACCGCGGAACACGCCGGGGAACGCCAGCACGTTGTTGATCTGGTTCGGGAAGTCGCTGCGCCCGGTGGCCACGACGGCGGCGTGCTTCTGCGCCTCCATCGGGTCGATCTCGGGGTCCGGGTTGGCCAGCGCGAACACGATGGCGTTCGAGTTCATCGTCGCGACCTGCTCGGCGCCGAACAGGTTGGGCGCCGAGACGCCGATGAACACGTCCGCCTCGACGAGCGCGTCGTGCAGGCGGCCCTTCGTGTTCTTCTTGTTCGTGCGCTCGGCGATGGACTTGAGGTTGACGTCCATGTTCTCGCGGTCGCGGTGCACGATGCCGTCGACGTCCACGGCGATCACGTCGCCGGGCGTCTGCTGGAGCAGCAGGCGGATGATCGCGGAACCGGCCGCGCCCGCGCCGCAGACGACGATCTTGCAGTCCTTGATGTCCTTCTCGACCACGCGGAGCGCGTTGCGCAGCGCGGCGACGACGACGATCGCGGTGCCGTGCTGGTCGTCGTGGAACACCGGGATGTCGAGCATCTCGCGCAGCCGGGCCTCGATCTCGAAGCAGCGGGGCGCGGCGATGTCCTCCAGGTTGATGCCGCCGTAGACCGGCGCGAGGATCTGCACCGTGCGGATGATCTCCTCGGTGTCCTGCGTGTCGAGGCAGATCGGCCACGCGTCGACGCCCGCGAACTTCTTGAACAGCGCGGCCTTGCCCTCCATCACGGGGAGCGCGGCGGCGGGGCCGATGTTGCCCAGGCCGAGCACGGCGGACCCGTCGGTGACGACGGCCACGGTGTTGCGCTTGATGGTCAGGCGGCGCGCGTCCTCGGGGTTCTCCGCGATGGCCTGGCACACGCGGGCGACGCCGGGCGTGTAGGCGCGGGAGAGGTCGTCGCGGTTGCGCAGCGGCACCTTCGACGTGACCTCGATCTTGCCGCCGAGGTGGACCAGGAACGTGCGGTCCGACACCTTGCGGACGACGATGCCGGGCAGCGTCTCCAGGGTGTCGGTGATGTCCTTCGCGTGGTTGGCCGAGAGGGCGTTGCACGTGAGGTCGATGACGACGCGGTCGCCGTGCGACTCCACGACGTCGAACGCGGTGATGACACCACCTGCTCGCCCGACCGCGCCGGTCAGGTCACCCGCGGCGCTCGCCGAGGGTGGTGCCTCCAGTCGAACGGTGATCGAGTAACCAGGGCCGGGGACCGGCATCGAACCTCCCACATCAGTACTGCCCACGCGGGGGTCGAGGGTAGTCGCCCGGCAATTACGGAACTCGCGCGACTCGACGAACGGGTCACCGCTCCGCGGAGCGGTGACCCCTCGCCTGGACTACCTGTTGATCTCGGTCACCGGGTGCCGGTAAGGCAGCTCGTCGGGCGCCAGGGGGAAGGGCATGTGCCCGAAGGGCGACTGCGCGCCCTGGCTGTCGCTGGCGAGTTCGCTGACCACGTGCTCGCCCTCGGGCACGACGGGCCAGTGCGGGTCAATGCGCTCAGGGCGTGCGGCCTTCGCCACGGTTCCTCCTCGGTGATGCCTACGTCGGGACAAGTGTGCCCGATGGAGCCGCGCACATATACCGTGGTGCAGATGTCCGGCACCACTCTGGCCGACTGGCTGCGCGCACAGGACGACACCGTGCTCGTGGCGCTCCTGCGCGCCCGGCCGGACCTGGCGACCCCCGTTCCCGCCGACACGGCCGTGCTGGCCGCGCGGATCGCGACCCGCGCGTCGGTGTCCCGCGCCTGCGAGGACCTGGACACGTTCACGCTGACGGTCCTCGAAGCGCTGCTGGTGCTGGACGCCGACCAGCACCCCGTCGCGCTGCCCGAGCTGGCCGCCCTCCTGGGCAAGGAGGTCAAGGCCCGGCCGCTGAAGCAGACGATCGCGCTGCTGCGCGGCCGCGCCCTGCTGTGGGGTCCGGACGACGCCCTCTCGACGCCGCCCGCGAGCCGGGACGCGGTCGCCGCGTTCCCCGGCGGGCTCGGCCGGTCGGTGCCGGAGCTGGCGAACCCGAACCTGGCCGACCTGGGCGACGACGAGCACCGGGTGCTCAAGACGCTGGCCGACGGCCCGCCGATCGGCCAGACCAAGGACGCCGCCCTCGTGGTGCCGCTGGCCCAGGCGCGGACGCCGATCCAGAAGCTGCTCGCCAGGGGCCTGCTGATCCGCCGCGACGGCAAGACCGTGGAACTGCCCCGCGAGGTGGGCCTCGTCGTGCGCGGCGACCGGCCGCTCGGCAAGCTCCAGGTCACCGAGCCCGCGCTGCGCACGACCGCGCTGAGCGCGTCCGTGGTGGACGAGACGGGCGGCGGTGAGGCGCTGGAACTGCTGCGCCACACCGAATCCCTCGTCAACGCCTGGTCGGAGGACCCGCCGTCGGTGCTGCGCACCGGTGGCCTCGGCGTCCGGGACATGCGCCGGATCGCCAAGGACCTGGAGGTAGACGAAACCCGTGCCTCGCTGCTGATCGAGGTCGCCGTGGCCGCCGGGCTGGTCGCCGACAGCGAGGGCGCGGACCCGGAGTGGGTGCCGACGGCGCTGGCCGACTCGTGGCTGACCGCGACCCCGGAGATCCGCTGGTCGACGCTGGCGCACGCGTGGCTCGAACTCCCCCGGCTGCCCGGCCTGATCGGGCAGCGGGACGAGAAGGAGCGGCTGCTCAACCCGTTGTCCGCCGAGCTGAACCGCCCCGGCGCACCGCGCGACCGCCGCCGGATCCTGGAGGCGCTGGCCGGGCTGGCCCCCGGTACCACCGTGGCCGACGCGGGCGAACTGGCGGCCGTGCTGGCGTGGCGGGCCCCGCGGCGCGGCGGCAGGCTGCGCGACGAACTGGTCCGCTGGACGCTCACCGAGGGCACCGCGCTGGCCGTGCTGTCGCGGGGAGCAATCACCAGCGCGGGCAAGGTGCTGCTCACCGAGGGCCCGGCGCTGGCGTCGAAGCAGCTCACCGACTCGCTGCCCGCGCCCGTCGACCACTTCCTGGTGCAGGCCGACCTCACGGTGATCGCCCCCGGCAGGCTGGAACCGGAGCTGGCCGACGACCTGGCGCTGGTGGCCGACGTCGAGTCGGCGGGCGGCGCGACCGTCTACCGGGTCGGCGACAACTCGGTGCGCCGCGCGTTCGACGCGGGCAAGACGGCGTCGGACCTGCACGAGCTGTTCCGCAGGGGGTCGCGGACCCCCATCCCGCAGTCGCTGACCTACCTGATCGACGACGCGGCCCGCAAGCACGGCAGGCTGCGCGGCGGCGCCGCGGGCTCGTTCCTGCGGTGCGACGACCCGGTGCTGCTCACCGAGGTCATGGCGCACCCCGCGGCGGACGCGCTGGAGCTGCGCAAGATCGCCCCGACCGTCCTGGTCAGCCCGCTCCCCCTGGCCGACGTGCTGGACGGCCTGCGCGGGGCGGGCTTCGCCCCGGCCGCCGAGGGCCCGGACGGCCGGGTGCTGGACCTGCGGGCGAGCGGGCGCCGCATCCCCGGCAAGGCCCGCACCGCCCGGCGCGCGGTCCACGTGCCGACGCCCAGCGAGGACCAGCTCGTGGAGCTGGTGCGGCTGGTCAAGGCAGGTGACCGGGCGCGGTCGACGCAGCGGGGCGAGCGCGTCGCCGTGCCCGCGAACCACGGCAACGGCCCGTCGGCCACGGTGGACCTGCTCCAGCGAGCGGCGCGGGAAGGTCGGAGCGTGCTGGTCGACCTGGTGGACTCGCACGGCACGGCGGCCACCAGGGTGATCAAGCCGCAGGTCGTCGGCGGTGGCGTGCTGGAGGGCTACGACCTCAGCTACGGCGAGGTCCGCCGCTTCCCGCTGCACCGGATCACGTCGGCGGCGCTGGTCGAGGACTGATCGACCGGCTGCGCCGAGCCGTCGGGGTGTCACGGAGGGTCAGACCCGGTCGGGGAACCGGTGCACCCGATGGTGACCTCGCGGCGCCTTAACGTCGAGGTGCGGCCCCGCACACCACCGGGACGCCGCACCGACGGAGGAGCAGCGCATGACCATC
>DATMCA010000113.1:0-3393 GCA_035559015.1 Umezawaea sp.
CGCCAGCGACCCGGCCGACATCGGGATGCTGATGGAGCTGTCCGCGATCACCGCGGTGGTCGTAGGCGGCACGGCGCTCACCGGCGGCCGGGTGCGGATCCTGGGCACGGTGTTCGGCGTGATCCTCATGCAGCTCGTGCGCGCCACGCTCATCAAGCACAACCTGCCCGACTCGACCGCGCAGATGGTCCAGGCCGCGATCATCGTCGTCGCGGTGTACGTAGCCCGTGAACGGAGCACCCGTTGACCGCCGTGATCACCGATCCTCCGGACACCACAGCCTCCACGACGCGGCGCGAGCTGATGACCGGCGTCCTGCAACGGCAGGGCGCCGCCATCGCGCTCGTGCTCGTGGTGGCCGTGGCGTGGTTCTCGTTCCCGCGCTTCGGCAGCCTGGACAACCTGCGCGACCTCGCGCTCCAGAGCTCGTTCCTGGCGGTGATCGCGCTCGGCATGACGTTCGTGATCATCACCGGCGGCATCGACCTGTCCGTCGGGTCGGTGTACGCGCTCGGCGGCGTCTTGGCCGCCTACGGCTCGCAGTACGGGTTCCTGGTGGCGCTGGCGCTGCCGCTCGCGGTGTGCGGGCTGATCGGGTTCGTCAACGGCGTGCTGGTGGCCAGGACGAAGATGGCGCCCTTCATCGTGACGCTGGCGTCGCTGCTGTTCGCCCGAGGGCTGCTGCTGGCGATCACCGACGAGGGCTCGAACACCTACCGCGTCCCGGCCGACTCGGCGTTCATCGAGCTGGGCCGCGGCACGATCGGCGGGTTCGGGTACCCGGTGTTCATCGCGCTGGTGCTGTGCGTGATCGGCGGGATCGTGCTGCGGCGCACCAGGTTCGGCCAGTCGGTGTTCGCCACCGGTGGCGCGGAGCAGTCCGCGCTGCTGATGGGGCTGCCGGTCGCCCGCACCAAGATCACCGTCTACACCATGAGCGGTGTGCTGTCCGGCTTGGCTGGCGCGCTCACCGCCGCCTACCTCCAGTCCGGCGTCACGGTCATCGGCGTCGGCACCGAGCTGGACGCCATCTCGGTCGTCGTCATCGGCGGCACCCTGCTGACCGGCGGCGCGGGCACCGTGCTCGGCACCGTCATCGGCGTGGGCCTGCGCAACGTCATCCAGAACATCATCAACCAGATCGGCACCCTCGACAGCAACTACCAGTCAGTGGTCAGCGGCGCGTTCCTGCTCGTCGTCGTGATCCTGCAACGGTCCCTCGCCAGAACCAAACCCCGGCGTTAGGAGGTTCCGCTCCACCAGCACGGCCCGGCTGCGTTCCCCTGCGAAGTCTTGGAGCCAACGATGTCCTCCTTCCGACGCGTCCTGAGCGTCGTCACCGCTTTACTCGTCGCGACGACGACCGCGGTCGCCATCGCACCCCCGGCTTCGGCTGCCGTCTGGCAGCCGAAGCCGTTCCAACTCACGACACCCTGGACGAGCCAGGTGTCACCCACCAACGCCCTGCCCGAGTACCCGCGCCCGCAGCTGGTGCGCTCGGAGTGGCTGAACCTCAACGGGGTCTGGGAGTTCGCCGGAGCCCCCAACCTCGACTCACCGCCCATCGGCAGGCCGCTCGCCGAGGGCGTGCTGGTGCCCTACCCGGTCGAGTCCGCGCTGTCGGGGATCAAGCGGCACGAGGACAACATGTTCTACCGCCGCACGGTCACCGTGCCGACGGCGTGGAGCGGTCGCCGGGTCAACCTGAACTTCGGCGCGGTCACCTGGGAGACCCGCGTGTGGGTCAACGGGGTCCGCGTCGGCGCGACGCACACCGGCGGCTACGACGCGTTCACCATCGACATCACGTCCGCGCTGAAGGCGGGTGAGAACGAGATCATCGTCGGCGCCCGCTCGACCATCGACGGCGGTCTCTACCCGATCGGCAAGCAGCGGCGGAACCCCAGCGGCATCTGGTACACCGCCTCGTCGGGGATCTGGCAGACCGTGTGGCTGGAACCGGTCAACACGGCGAGCATCACCCGGCTCGACACCACCCCGGACGTCAACGCGGGCGTGCTCGACCTCGTCGTGCAGGGCACGTCGGGGATGCAGGCGCGCGCGGAAGTGCTGAGCGGCGGCCAGGTCGTCGGCACGGCGACCGGCGCGACCGGAGCGCACTTGCGCATCCCTGTGCCGAACGCGCGGCTGTGGTCGCCGGACGACCCGTTCCTCTACGACCTGCGGGTGACCCTGCTGGGCACCGGGGGAGGGGACGTCGTCACCGGCTACTTCGGCATGAGGTCGATCGGCAAGGCGATGATCGGCGGCGTGCTGCGGCCGACGTTGAACGGCAAGTTCGTGTTCCAGCTCGGCACGCTCGACCAGGGCTACTGGCCCGACGGCATCTACACGGCGCCGACGGACGCGGCCCTGCGGTTCGACCTGGAGCGCCAGAAGGCGTTGGGCTTCAACATGGTCCGCAAGCACATCAAGGTCGAACCGGCCCGGTGGTTCTACCACGCGGACCGGCTCGGGCTGATGGTGTGGCAGGACATGCCGGCGCTCGACTCCATCGACGACACCCCGGTCGCCAGCCACGCGAACTACGAGTCCGAGCTGCGCCGGATCGTCGAGCAGCTCAAGGGGATCACCTCGATCGTCCAGTGGATCCCGTTCAACGAGGGCTGGGGCGAGTACGACAACGGCCGCATCGTCGACCTGGTTCGCTCGATCGACAACACCAGGCTGATCAACCACAACTCCGGCTCGAACTGCTGCGTGTCCGACCCGGAACCCTCCAACGGCGACGTGATCGACGACCACGCCTACCAGATCTCGACCGGCACCAGGCTCCCCACGGCCACGCGGGTCGCGGTGCTGGGCGAGTACGGCGGCCTCGGGCGGACGATCGCGGGCAGCGAGTGGCAGCCGGGAGCCGGGTTCGCCTACGGCGCGCTGTACCCGGACGAGTCGTCGCTGACGAACCGGTACGTGGACATCACCAGGGAGGTCGGCAAGTTCGTGCACACGCGCGGGCTGTCGGCGTCGGTCTACACCGAGCCGTACGACGTGGAGAACGAGGTCAACGGCTTCTACACCTACGACCGCCGGGTGTTGAAGATGACCGAGTCGCGGGTGCGCGAGGTGAACCAGCGGGTGCTGGCCCTGGCGCGCGGCACCGAGGTGGGCCGCGGCGAGCTGGTGTCGTTGCGGGTGACCACGACCGGTTACACCGACCGGTTCCTGCGGCACTCGGACGCGTTGGCGCGCACGGACGTGATCAACGACGGCAGTTCCGACGTGGCCAAGCAGGACGCCACGTTCTGGGCCCGGCCAGGGCTGTCGAACTCCGCCTGCCTGTCGTTCGAGTCGCGCGACTTCCCCGGCAGGTTCCTGCGGCACTCGAACTTCCGGGTCCGCAACGACCAGAACGACGGGTCGTCGGGGTTC
>DATMCA010000114.1:0-2409 GCA_035559015.1 Umezawaea sp.
GGTCCTTGTCGGTGGTCGTCGGTGCCGACCACACGGCGGGTAGATCGTTGCCCAGCGCGAGGATGGTTGTTTTCTCTTGGGTGGTCAGGGTTTTCGGTCGTGCTGCTTCGCGGCGGGCGAGTTCGGCCTCGGCGTCGGCGAGGGCTTGCAGCGCGGTGTTCCACTCGGTCTCCAATCCGCGCGCGACCAGCCGGTTGTCCGGGTCGACGGCGCGGTAGCGGCGCTCGGCGCGGCCGGCCTGGTAGCGGGCTTGCTCGACCTGGCGGCGCCACTGCGCCAGCGCGGCGTCGTGGCCGTCCTCGAGCTGCTGGGCGGCGGCCAGGCAGGCCTGCAGCGCCGCCGGTTGCAGCGCGGCCAAAAACGCCCCGGCGACGGCGGCGTCGATCCCGGCACCACCGACACGCAGGTGACGCGTGCCGCGGCCCTCGACGAGGTGCCCGGTGCCGGTGCAGTAGTAGCCGGGGGTGGCCTTGGCCGGGCCGTCATAGTAGACCGCGAGCTTGCGCCCACACACCCCGCAGGTGGCCAGCCCCTGCAGCAGCGCGCAGCCCTCGCGCGCCGCGCCGGTGCCCGGCTGGTGCGCCCTCGGGCGGATGTTGCCGCGAATCCGGATCTGGTTGGCCTGGTAGGTATCCCAATCGATGAACCCGCGGTGATGATCGATGATCAGCACCTCCCATTCGTCCTGCGGCAGCCGATGGCGGCTGGTGCGCAGTTGCCCATCGGCGTCGACGCTGCGCTGAGCGCGGGTGCGGCCGAAGGTGTAGGCGCCCGCGTAGGCGGGATGGGTGAGCACGGTGTGCACCGCATGGTAGGTCGGCGCCACCCAGGTGATCTCCTCGCCGCCGGTGACGTAGCCATGCCGCTGCAGCGGGAACCTCAACCCCTGATCGCGCAGCCACAGCCACACCCCGCGCACCGACCCGCACACCGCGAACCGCTCGAAGACCGCCGCGATCACCCCGCAGACGGCTTCGTCGGGGTGCCAGCCGATCTCACCGTCGGCCTCGCCCCACACCAGCCCGACCGGCAACGCACGGCGCAGCTGGCCGCGGGCGGCCTTGGAGCGGATGCCGCCGTGCAGGCGGGCACGCAGGATGTGCAGTTCGGCCTCCGACATGGTGCCCTTCAACCCCAGCAGCATCCGATCATTGAACAACCCGGGATGGTAGACGCCGTCGGTGTCGGCGATCAGCGTGTCGGTCATCCCGGCCAAATCCAGCAGCCGATACCAGTCGGCGTTGTTGCGGGCCAACCGCGAAACCTCCAGCGCCAACACGATTCCCACCTGACCGAGCCCGACCTGCGCGGCCAGCTCGGCGAACCCGGCCCGGCCCGCGGCGCTGGCCCCGGACACGCCCAGGTCCTCGTCGATCACCCGCACCCCGGCGCGCGGCCAGCCCAGCTCGACCGCGCGGCCGACCAGGTCGTACTGGCGGGCGGTGGATTCCCGGTTACGGGACAGCTGGGCCATGGTGGACTGGCGCACATACACCACCGCGGCGCGACGCAGTTGTGCAGCGCTGACCTTGGATTCACTCATCGCCGACCACCCCGCTGCCCATCGCGGCGGCAGCCTTGGCGATCACGTTGGCCAGCAACGTGATCGCCATGCTGGCCGCATCGGCGGGCAGGCGGTCGACCGTTTGTGCCGGCGGCGGTGCCAGGACCGGCTCGGTGCTCGAGGCCGGGCCCGGGTCTGGTATCAAACTGAGCTGGGCAGGCTGCATGGGAGTCCTCCTTGCACGGTGACATCCCTGCAGCCTGTCCCCGCAGCTCGGCGATCAGCTCGCAGACATGCAGTAGATCCGCCAGCGACCCCAGGGTCGCGACCGGGCCGGCGTCATCGCCGCTGGACGGCTGGGCGTCCGTCCACGCGGCAGGGACCAGCGACTTGCTGCCGTCGGGCAGCTCCAGCAGCAACTCCACCATCCCGTGCCGTCGCATCCCACCCAACACCCGCAACGACCGGTCATGCAGCGGATGACGAACTCGCGTGATCCTCACCGACGCCGGGAGGTCCTCGAGACCGGTAGTAAGTCGGGGCTTCGTTCGGCGCGATTCCACACTCCGGGTTGATGTCCGCGGTCGAGGAACGCATCAGTGACCGTCGCCTGCTGTCGCTGCTGCGCGCGTTCCTGCGCGCGGGCGTGATGGAACAAGGCACGGTGCGGCGCCCGGTGACGGGCACCGCGCAAGGCGGGGTGATCAGTCCGTTGATGTGCAACGTCTACCTGCACCGGCTCGACCGGGCGTGGCGGGGCGCCTACGGGACCTACCTCCGCTACGCCGACGATGCGTTGGTGATGTGCCGGTCGAAGGGGCAGGCGGAGGCCGCGTTGGCGCGGTTGACCGTGCTGCTGGCCGAACTCGGGTTGCGCCCGAAACCGGCCAAGACCCGGATCGTGC
>DATMCA010000115.1:0-4219 GCA_035559015.1 Umezawaea sp.
CGCAGGGCGGTGGCGAGGTGTCCGGCACCGCGATCGAGTGCCCCATGACGACGGAGGTGGTCCTCGACCTCGCCGCCGAGGTCCCGGTCGCCGGAATCCACGCCGTCACCCCCGGCGGCCGGGTGACGTTCGGGTTCGACGCCGACCTCAACGCGGCCGTGGCGGAGGCCCTCGCCGCCATGATCGGGTGGATCCAGGTCCTGCACGACCTCGACAGGGGCACGGCCGTCGCGCTGGCCAGTCCGGTCGTGGACCTGCGCGTCACGCAGGTCGTGAACGAGACGTGGGGCGTCCACGCCGTCCTGCCGCACGGGGCGATCACCTGAGCGGGGTCCGCCGGGCCGAGGTTCAGTCCTCGCGGAGGCGGGGGAGCAGGAGTCCCGGCGGCGGGGTCTCCCACTGGTCGAACACCGGCGGGACGGTGTAGTTGTCGGTGTCGACCTCGGAGAGGTCCACCTCGCCGCCGGTGAACCTGGCCCCGTGGAAGGAGACCTCGCCGTCGGTGAACTCGGCGCCCTCGAACCGGACGCGGCCGCCGCTGAACTCGGCGTTGTCGAAGCTCACCCTGCCTCCGGAGAACTCGGCGCCGCCGAACCAGACCTCACCGCCGCTGACGCGCATCCCGTCGAACTCCGCCCGGCCGATGGGGAACCTCGCCAGGCTGAGCAGGAACCGGCCGCCGCTCACCTCGATGCCCGCGAAGTCCGCCGCGCGCAGCACCGCTCGGACCAGGTTGAAGTCGTGGCCCTGCCAGCTGACCGGCGCGTCGGGACGGAGGTGGTCGCTGATCACGCTGGTGACCGAGAGGCGCACCTCGGACTCCTCGTCGTGCTGCCAGTGCGACTCGATCGCGAACTCGTACGGGATGCGCAGGTAGGCGCACAGCACGTCGATGCACACCTGGCGCTGCTCGACCCACTCGTCGGCGAGGCTGGCCATGGCGTACACCCCGGCGAGCCGGACGGTCGGCTTCTCGTGGCCGATCTGGGAGCACGCGCTCGCGAAGCGCTCGTTCAGGACCTTGACGTGCGCGCGGTCCTCGGCCACCTCGCCGATCCGCTGCTTGCGGTAGGCGACCACCAGCGCCACGACCCCGCCGACGCCCGCCACCACCGACAACGCGATCTTGACGACGTTCAGCCTGGTGTCCGGGCTCGGCGCGGTGGGACGACCCAGAGCCAGCCACAGCAGCGCCGCCGAGACGGCGAACACGCCGAGGCCGATCAGGACCACGGCGCCGATGTGCCTCCTGATCGACCACAGTTCGGTGGTCTGGACGTGTCGGCGGTTCTTCGAAGCCACCGCGAGATCGTACGGTCAGCCCGTCGTCGTCCACCGCTGCGCCGCCGTGCCGTTGCACTCGTAGATCTGCGGGCGGGTCCCGTTCGCGCTGGAGCCGCCGGGGAGGTCGAGGCACCGCCCCGACTGCGGGTTCAACAGCGCGCCCCGCGCGTCGGGGATCCACCGCTGGGCACCGGTTCCGTTGCAGGTCCACCAGCGCACCGGGGTGCGGTCGGTCGTGCCGCCGCCCTTGACGTCGAGGCAGCCGCCGAGCGCGCGCAGGGTGCCTTCCGGGGCGACGGTGACCCTCGTCCACCGCTGGCTCGTGGTGTCGGCGCAGTCGGTCAGTTCGACCGCGGTGCCGTCGACGGGGGTCGGCGCGGCGACGGTGACGCACTTGCCGGGGAACGCGGAGCGGAGCGGTCCGGTCGCGGTCACCCCCACCTCGTCCAGCGTGCGTTCGACGAGGTGCGCGGCGGCCCGCATGCCGTTGGCGTTGGGGTGGTAGGAGGCCGTTCCCGAGGGCACGGTGTACTTCTCGACCCACGGGTCCGCCGCGCAGGCATCGTGGCCGTGGCTGGCCGCGGCCAGGTCGACCAGCGTGGCACCGGTGGCCGCCGCGGCGGCGCTCGTGGCGTCGGCGAGTCGGGCCGCGATGCCGCGCTCGTAGTCGAGGTGCTCGTTGGTGAGCGGAACCCCGTTGCAGGCGCCGGAATCGGGGAGGATGGTGAAGTAGGAGACCAGCAGGACGGTGGCCCGCGGTGCCTTCTCCCGGATGCGGGTGACGACGTTGCGCAGCCGCCCCGGCAGCTCGACGAACGCCCGGTCGATGGCCGCGGTGTCGACGGTGCCGCACCCGGAAGCGCCGCTGTCCTGGCACGAGTAGGCGCCCAGGCTGCCCAGGTAGTTGACGTCGTTGCCGCCGATCGTGACGGTCACCAGCTCCGTGCCGTCGGTGACGAGGTCCACCTGCGGCGGCTGACCGGACTGCGGACTGGTGAGCACGTTCGCCGTCGTGGCGCCGCTGCAACTGGCGTCCACGAGTCCCGCGCCGAGTTCGCGGGCCAGCACGCTGGGGTAGTTGTTCGTCGACCGCGCGCAGCCCGCCGGTGACGAGGGCTGGGGCGAGGGGATTCCGGGCCCTGCGGCGAAGGAGCTGCCGATCGCGACGTAGGCCAGTTCGTCGCCGACCGCCGCGGTGGCGCTCGGCGGTGCCAGCGCGAGGCCGGCCGCCGCCAGGGTGCAGGACAGGACCAAGCCGGGAATCCGCCGCATCATTCCTCCGGAATCGGGAACAGCTGCGGAAAACTGTTCACCGCGGGGACGGCCATGGTCAACGGATGATCGTTTTTCTGTCCTGTCTGGAACGGCGGACAAGTCGGCCTGGCGGGCTGAAACCGTTTTCCGCCGGGGATGTCAGGCCGTCGTGGAGATCAGGCCGATCCGGTAGGCGAGGACCACCGCCTGCACGCGGTCCCGGAGGTCGAGCTTGGTCAGGATCCGGGACACGTACGTCTTCACCGTCTCCGAGGAGATGAGCAGTTCCGCGGCGATCTCGGCGTTGGACAGGCCCGCGGCGAGGTGTTCGAGCACCTCCAGCTCACGTCGGGTCAGCGCCTCCACGACGAGGTCCCGCGCCGGGCGGGACGTGTCCGAGGGGCGCAGCCGTTCGGCGAAGTGGCCGATCAGGCCGCGCGTGACCGCGGGGGCGATCAGGGACTCGCCGCGGGCGATCGTGCGGATGCCGTTGGCGAGGTGCGCGGGCGGCGAGTCCTTGAGGAGGAACCCGCTGGCGCCCGCGCGCAGCGCCTCGTACACGTACTCGTCGACGTTGAAGGTGGTGACCACCATGACCTTCACCGGTGCCTCGACGTCGGGACCGGCGAGCAGCCGGGTCGCCTCGATGCCGTCCAGGACGGGCATCCGGATGTCCATCACGACCACGTCCGGGCGCGTGCGCCGAGCCTGTTCCACCGCCTCGCGGCCGTCCGCCGCCTCGCCCACGACGGTGATGTCGGGCTGCGAGGAGAAGACGGTGACGTACCCGGCGCGCACCAGTTCCTGGTCCTCGCAGATCAGCACCCGGATCGGGTCGGTCACGACGCGCCCTCCGCCGGAATCCGCGCCTGGACGAGGAATCCGCCGTCCGGCCGCGCGCCGACCACCAGGTCGCCGTCGAGCATCCGCACCCGTTCCCGCAGCCCGTTCAGCCCCCGCCCGCCCGATGGTGACACCGGGGGTGTCGGGGTGACGGCGGGGCCGGCGGTCGCCACCTCGATCTCGATGTGCTGGTCGCCGTGCCGGACCAGGACCGTGGTCGGGCGTCCGGTCGCGTACTTGATCGCGTTCGTGAGCGACTCCTGCACCACGCGGTACGCGGCCAGTTCCACGTCCTCGGACCTGTGCCGCTGCTCTCCCTGCTCGTTCCACTCCACGGGCTGGCCCGCCCTCCGCGCCCGCTCGACCAGGTCGTCCAGCCCGCCCGTGCCCGGTGCCCGCTCGGCGGGGGAGGGATCGCCGGTCGCCTCCAGCATCCCCAGCAGGGCCCGCAACTCGGTGAGCGCGCGGCGGCCGGTGTCGCTGACGGCGGTCATCCCGTCCCCGGCCCGGGACGGCGCGGTGTCGAGCAGGAACCTGGACGCGTCGGCCTGCACCACCATCGCGGTCACGTGGTGGGTGACCACGTCGTGCAGGTCTCGGGCGATCCTGGCCCGCTCGGCGGACGCGGCCACCTCGGCGGCCAGCCGCTCGCGCTCGACGTCCGCCGCGCGCCACCGGCGCACCGCGGTCCCGGACGACCAGATCACTCCCATGATCAGGTAGAACGCGAGGAAGTCCAGGAACCGCTGCGGCGAACCGAGTTCGTGCAGCACGACGGCGAGCACGGCGTAGCCCGCGGTCATCGCCACGGCCAGGCCGCGGCGGAACCGGGCCAGGT
>DATMCA010000116.1:0-4712 GCA_035559015.1 Umezawaea sp.
CCCTGTTCCGGTTGGTGGAGTCGTGGGGTGTTCGTCCGGACGTGCTGGTGGGGCATTCGGTCGGTGAGATCGCGGCGGCGCACCTGGCCGGTGTGCTGTCGTTGAACGATGCGTGTGCCTTGGTGTCGGCGCGGGCGAGCCTGATGGAAGCGTTGCCTTCTGGCGGTGCGATGGTGGCGGTGGAGGCCACTGAGGACGAGGTTTCCCCGCACCTCACGGGTGAGGTGTCGATCGCTGCGGTGAACGGTCCGCGGTCGGTGGTCGTCTCGGGTGTCGAATCGGCGGTGCTCGCGGTCGCGCAGACCTTTGAGACCTTGGGGCGCAAGACCTCCCGGTTGAAGGTGAGTCATGCGTTCCACTCGCCGTTGATGGAGCCGATGCTTCAAGAGTTCGCCGCTGTGGTGAACGGTCTGGAGTTCGCGGAGCCGCGGACAACGATGTTGTCGGAGGTGGCGAGCCCGGAGTACTGGGTGCGGCACGTGCGGGACGCGGTGCGCTTCGCGGATCAGATTGCCGAGTTGGATTCTCGGGGTGTGAGCCGGTTCTTGGAGATCGGTCCTGGTGGGGTTCTCACGGCGTTGGCGAGTGGTTGCCTGCCGGACAAGGAGATCCTGGCGGTACCGGCTCTGCGGGCCGACCGGCCGGAGGTCGACGCGATCTGCACCGCCCTCGCTCGGCTGTACGTCAACGGTGTGCCGGTGGAGTGGTCGCCGTTCTTCCCCGGTGGCCGTCGGGTCGAGTTGCCGACCTACGCCTTCCAGCACGAGCGCTTCTGGCTGGAGACGGCGACTCGCCACGCCGGTGTGGTCGACGTCGTGGAGGCAGGGTTCTGGGAGACCGTGGAGCGCGAGGACCTGGAGTCGCTCGCGGCCACCCTGGACATCAGCGGGGACGAGTCCTTCGAAGCCGTGCTGCCGAGGTTGTCGGCCTGGCGTCGCAAGCGGCACGACGAGTCGGTGGTGGACGGCTGGCGCTACGACGTCTCCTGGCGACCGTTGACCGGTCTGGGCTCCGAGCCCCTCGAAGGCACCTGGCTGCTCGTGCTGCCCGGTGACGGTGCGCCGGGCTGGACCGGCCTCCTGCACGAGCGGCTCGTCGACCGAGGAGTGCGCCTCGTGCCGCTCACCGTCGACAGCGCCACCAGCGGGGACGACCTCACCAGGCTGGTCACGACCGCCTGCGACGGGGGTGTCAGCGGTGTGCTGTCCCTGCTCGGCGCGGTGGAACAGCCGTCCGACGAGCCCGCTGGGACCGCGCTGACGGTGCTCCTGGTGCAGGCGTTGGCCGGTGCGGGTGTGGTGGCGCCGTTGTGGTGTGTGACGCGGGGTGCTGTGTCGACGGGTCGTTCGGATGGTGTGGTGAGTCCGGGGCAGTCGATGGTGTGGGGTCTTGGTCGGTCGGTGGCGTTGGAGTTGCCGGACCGGTGGGGTGGTTTGGTCGATCTGCCGCAGGTGGTGGATGACCGGGCTGTTGGTCGGTTGGTGTCGGTGCTTGCCGGTGGTGCCGGTGAGGACCAGGTCGCCGTGCGCGGCTCGGGCTTGCTCGGGCGCAGGCTCGCCCACGTGCCGCCGTCCTCGAACTCGGCGTCGTGGACGCCGAGGGGCACGGTGTTGGTGACCGGTGGTACGGGTGCGTTGGGTGGTCATGTCGCTCGTTGGTTGGGGCGTTGTGGTGCTGAGCGTGTGGTGTTGACGAGTCGTCGTGGTCTTGATGCTCCGGGTGTTGCGGAGTTGGTGGCCGAGGTCGAGTCGTTCGGCGCCGCGGTTTCCGTGGTGGCGTGCGACATCGCCGACCGGGCCGCCGTCGAGCGGCTCCTGGCCGAGTTCCCGCCCGACGCGGTGTTCCACGCCGCCGGACGCGACCACTTCGGGCCCGTCGAATCGCTGGACGAGCAGGAGTTCGCCGACGTGTTGGCGGCCAAGGTCGCGGGTGCGGTGCACTTGGACGACCTCCTCGGTGATCGTGAGTTGGACGCGTTCGTTCTCTTCTCCTCGATCGCGGGTGTGTGGGGCAGTGGTCACCAGGCTGCTTATGCCGCTGCGAATGCGTTCCTGGATGGTTTGGCGTTGAACCGGCGGTCGCGTGGGTTGGCCGCGACGTCGGTGTCGTGGGGGCCGTGGGCCGACGGCGGCATGGCCGACGGAGACGCCGCCGACCAGCTCCTCCGGCGAGGCGTCAACCGCCTGCCCGCCGCGCGTGCCATCACCGCGCTCCAGCGGGCACTGGGCACGGCCGACGTCGACGTGACGGTCGCGGACGTCGACTGGGGCCGGTTCGCCCCGACCTTCACCAGCGGCAGGCCCAGCCCGCTCCTCGGCGACCTGCCGGAGGTCCGTCGAGCGCTCGACCCCACCGAGGGCCGGACCACCGGTGGCACAGCCCTCGCGGCACGGCTCGCCGCGCTTCCCGAAGGGGAGCGGACGCCCGTCCTGGTCGACGTGATCCGCACGCGCGCCGCCGCAGTCCTCGGCCACACCGATGCCGACGGCATCGAACCGGGCCGAGCGTTCCGGGACCTGGGTTTCGACTCGCTCACAGCCGTGGAGCTGCGCACCGCGCTGGTGGGCGAAACCGGCCTGGCCCTGCCCGCGTCCCTGGTGTTCGACTACCCGAACGCGCTCGTGCTCGCCCGCCACCTGGAGGCGGAGCTGTTGGGCGGCGAGCACGCGGTGGTCGGCACCACCCGTGCGGCCGTCACCGGGGACGACCCGATCGTGATCGTGGGCATGGGCTGCCGGTTCCCCGGTGGTGTCCGGTCGCCGGAGGACCTGTGGCGACTCGTGGCCGCCGGCGGCGACGCGATCGGTGAGTTTCCCGTCGACCGCGGATGGGACACGGGATCGCTGCACCACCCTGACCCCGACCACGCCGGGACCACGTACAGCACGCGAGGCGGCTTCCTGGATGACGCCGCCGACTTCGACCCTGCGTTCTTCGGCATCTCGCCCCGCGAAGCCCTCGCGATGGACCCGCAGCAGCGGCTGCTGCTGGAAACCGCGTGGGAGTCGTTCGAGAGCGCCGGGATCGACCCGCGCTCGGTGCGCGGCACCGACGTCGGGGTCTTCGTCGGCATGGCGTACCAGGGTTACGGCGCCGGGCTCGGCGATCTGCCGGACGGCGTCGAGGGCCACCTGCTCACCGGCAGCGCGGCCAGCGTCGTGTCCGGACGCATCGCCTATACGTTCGGGCTGGAAGGCCCGGCGGTGACCGTGGACACGGCGTGTTCGTCGTCGCTGGTGGCACTGCACCTCGCGGCGCAGGCGATCCGGTCGGGCGAATGCGGTTCGGCGCTGGTCGGCGGCGTGACCGTCATGGCCAGCCCCATGACGTTCGTCGAGTTCAGCCGCCAGCGCGGCCTGTCGGCCGACGGTCGCTGCCGTGCCTTCTCCGCGGCCGCGGACGGCACGGGATGGGCCGAAGGCGCGGGACTGCTGCTGGTGGAGCGGTTGTCCGATGCCCGCCGCAACGGTCACGAGATCCTGGCGGTGGTTCGTGGTTCGGCGGTGAACCAGGACGGTGCGTCGAACGGTTTGACGGCGCCGAACGGTCCTGCTCAGCAGCGGGTGATCCGGCAGGCGCTCGTGAGCGCTGGTCTGTCCACTTCGGACGTCGATGTCGTCGAGGCGCACGGCACGGGCACGACGCTGGGTGACCCGATCGAGGCGCAGGCACTGCTGGCGACCTACGGTCAGGGACGCGACCTGCCCCTGTGGCTGGGGTCGTTGAAGTCGAACATCGGCCACACGCAGGCCGCCGCCGGTGTCGGCGGGATCATCAAGATGGTCATGGCGATGCGGCACGGTGTGCTGCCCCGCACCCTGCACGCGGACGAGCCGTCGCCGCACGTCGACTGGTCCGCCGGTGCCGTGCGCCTGCTGACCGAGGACCAGCCGTGGCCGGAGAACGGCCATCCGCGTCGGGCCGGCATCTCGTCGTTCGGGGTGAGCGGCACCAATGCCCACACCATCATCGAGCAGCCCCCGGCCGTGGACGTGCCGCGCAGCCCCCTGCCCGTGCCGCAGGTCGTCGTGCCGTGGGTGTTGTCCGGCCGCACCGCGGCGGCACTGCGCGACCAGGCCCAGCGCCTGCTGTCCGCGCTCACCGAGGTCGACCTCGGCCCGGTGGACGTGGGCCTGTCGCTCGCGGGGCGCACTGCTCTGGAGCACAGGTCGGTGCTCGTCGGTTCCGACCGGGCCGGTCTGGTGGACGCGCTCAGGGCACTGGTCGGCGGGGAGTCCCGGTCCGACGTCGTGACCGGCGTCGAAGGCTCCGGCCGTGTCGGGTTCTTGTTCTCGGGTCAGGGTTCGCAGCGTGCGGGTGTTGGTCGGGAGTTGTACGAGGCGTTCCCGGTGTTCGCCGGCGCGTTCGATGAAGTGTGCGTGCACCTGGACATGCTGTTGGACCGCCCGTTGCGCGAGGTGGCGTTCGACGCCGAGTCGGATTTGCTGGAACGGACCGGTTTCGCTCAGCCCGTGTTGTTCGCGGTGCAGGTGGCGTTGTTCCGGTTGGTGGAGTCGTGGGGTGTTCGTCCGGACGTGCTGGTCGGGCATTCGGTCGGTGAGATCGCGGCCGCCCACGTTGCTGGTGTGCTGTCGCTGACGGATGCGTGTGCTCTTGTCGCGGCGCGGGCACGGTTGATGGAGGCTCTGCCTTCCGGCGGTGCGATGGTGGCGGTCGAGGCCACTGAGGACGAGGTGGTCCCGCATCTGACG
>DATMCA010000117.1:0-3094 GCA_035559015.1 Umezawaea sp.
CGGCGGTGGGCGACCAGGCCACGACGGGCTTCTCGTACGTCAGTTGGGGCGACGTCGTCCACTAGGGACGGCCGCTGACCTGCGGGTGCTTGCCCGACTACCCGCAGCGAACGTGACGTAGCCTCGCTTGTACCTTAACGGGTGTTTAAAGACGCTCAACTGCGCTACCCGTGACCACAGCGTTGCCAGTCGGTGACCTTAGGAGCACCGGTCGTTGCTACGGTCGCGTGCTGTATCACCCACAAGGGTGACCCCTCATCGCATTTCACTTCCCGTGATCTCGCATCGAATTCAGAGCAGGAGTCCACATGGCAGGCAGAGTTCTCGGTGCGATCACGGTGGCCGCCACCTCGGGTCTGGCCCTCGTGGCCCTGGCGCTCCCGGCTTCCGCGCACACGCCGAGTTCGAAGGCCGAATGTGTCAAGGACAAGGCCGTGGTGAGCGTGAAGCTCACGCAGTACGCCAGGAACGGCAACACCATCGTGGTCAAGGACGGCTCGACCGAACTGGTCAACACGTCGTTCGGCGAGAGCTACGAGAAGTCCTGGACGACTGCCGGTGACGTGGCCCACACCTTCACCATCACGGTGAAGGCCTCGGACGGCGACAAGTATAACTACTCCAAGACGCACAGGGTCGAAGCGTGCGTGAAGCCCACGTCGTCCAGCAGCACGACCACGACGACGACCACCACGACCACTTCGTCCTCGTCGGAGTCCACTCCCCCGAGCTCGACGAGTGAGAGCACTCCCCCCACCGAGGTGACCACCACCACGGTCTCGTCCTCTTCGGAGACGGTCCCCGTCACCACCACCACGACCCCGGTCGCGGGTGGCGGCGGCGAGGCCCAGCCTCCGCTGGCCTCCACCGGCGCTTCGCCCGGCTGGGCGCTGCTGGCGGGCCTCGGCCTCGTCGGCGCGGGTGCCGGCGCGGTGTTCGTGGTGCGCCGCAAGCGCGCCGCCTAGTACCGACCAGCTCCACCTGACAGGGCGCTCCCACCACACCGGTGGGGCGCCCTGTTTGCACGTCGGGGTCCGGACGGGACCGGCGGCAAACGCTTGCGGAGCAACGGCCCGGAACGCCGCAGGGGCCGCCCCACGACTGCGGGACGGCCCCTGCGGAGGAGAACGGCGCGACTACTCGCCGGACTGCGCGGGCATGCCCGCAGGCGGCGTCGGAGCGTCCGACGCCGCCTGCTGCGCGGTGGCGTAACGACGAGCGCCCGCCGCTACCGGCTCCTGCGAGCGGCGCGGGGCCGGGGCGGTCTGGGACGCCTCGGCCTGCACGCGGGTCAGCCAGCCCTCCCAGCGCTGCTGCATGGGGCGGACGAGGCCACCACCGACGCCGATGACGATGACGCCCGCCACCGTCGCGAGCACGGTGATCAGCACCGGCATGGTCACCGAGACGGCGATGCCGAGCTGGTTCAGGGCGGCGATGACGCCGAGGGCCATGATGAAGCCGTAGGTGATCGTGCCGAGCACCCTCGTGTACGACCGGCCGCCGAGCGCACCGGTCACGAGGCCCTGCACGGCCTTGGCGATCGCCGAGGCGACCAGGACGAGCACCAGCGCCACCACGATGCGCGGCAGGTACGCGATCACGTCGTTGAGCAGGGCGCTCACCGCGTTGCCGGTGCCGAAGACGCCGAACGCCAGCTGGAGCGCGATCAGCAGGACGAAGTAGTAGACGAGCTTGACGATCAGGCCGGACGCGTCCACGGGGGACTGCGCCATCATCGATCCGAGGCCGGACCTGTCGACCAGGCGGTCGAACCCGACCCGCTTCAACAGGAAGCCGACGGCCTTCGACAGCGCCTTGGCGATGAACCAACCAACCAGCATGACGAGCGCGAAGCCAAGGAGCTTCGGCACGAAAGTGGCGATCATGGCCCAGGCCTGTCCAAGACCTTCGGTGATCTGGGAGCCCACGACGCCCTCCTTACTTTCTTCGTTTACCTGTTCACGGTCGGTGGAAATGGTTTCCGAACCGGTACCGGCGGGCAATTCGGCGCGCTGGCACGAAAGGGTGACCGACTGGCGGTTCCCGCCAACCCGGTTCACAGTGGACGGACCGGTGGGGACCGGGGAGAGGGAACCGCCCGGCGCCACTGGTGCCGGGCGGTTTCCGTCTACCGGGTGACGCCGTGGTCGATTCCCTCCAAAAAGGACTCGATGGACCGTTCGGGCGCCCGTGCGGCATCCGGTCGGGGGTCCCCCGGACAGGTGTGGCTGTTGCCCGGCAGCACCCCGTCGACCAGGTAGCGGTCGACGGCCGCGTCCACGCAGGCGTTCCCGCTGCCGTAGATCCCGTGCTTGCCCTCGTCCAGGACGGTGATGAGGTTGTCGCCCAACCGGGTGGCCATCGCCGGGCCGCTCTCGTACTGGGTCTGCGTGTCGCCCTCGGCCTGCACGACCACGCCGACGGGGTAGCCGTCGCGCTTGAGCGCCACCATCGGCTCCGGCGGGGTGAACGTCCGGAAGGTGCACGCGGTCGGCGCGGCCCGCACGACGCCGAAGCCGTACGGGTAGCGGTCGCGGAACACCCTCATCTCCTCGTAGTAGCCCTGGAGGTCGCGAGGCCAGTCGGCTTCGCAGGTGACCGTGTCGTAGACGCCGGAGCGGAGTTCGGCGCGCGCCGAGGCCGCCATCCGGGCCCCCCGCTCCACCGCGGGCTTCGGGTCCACCTCGGCGTTCAGCTCGCTCACGACGGAGGCCAGGTCCGTCCACAGCGGGCGGAACCGGGCGCCGACGCCGACGGCCGCGTCGAACTCGGTCCGGTCGTGCCCGCCGACGGGCCGCACCGCGAGCCGGGCCGCGACCTTCTCCACGGTCGCCAGCACGTCGGCCGGGCTCGCGCCGAGCTTGAGGGTCCCGTTCCCCTCGGCCACCCACGCGGCCCACAGCTCGACGTTGTGCCGGGTCGCGACGGCCTGGCTCTTGAACTGCTCGTGCCACAGCCGCTCCGGGTGCACGGCGGAGTCCAGGACGGAGCGGTCCAGGCGCTGCGGGAACAGCGAGCCGTAGACCGCGCCGAGGTAGGTGCCGTAGGAGAACCCCAGGTAGTTGATCTTCTGCTCGCCGAGCACCGCGCG
>DATMCA010000118.1:0-2884 GCA_035559015.1 Umezawaea sp.
ATGACGCGCGACCGGATCGAGATGCAGCGGTTGGTGCTGCTGAACATGGACCCGCCGGTGCACACGAAGTTGCGGGGCATCGTGTCGCGCGGGTTCACGCCGCGGGCCATCAACAACCTGAAGGACGCGTTGAACGCGCGGGCCGCGCGGATCGTGACGGCCGCGCTGGAGAAGGGGAGCGGTGACTTCGTCACCGACGTGGCGTGCGAGCTGCCGTTGCAGGCGATCGCGGAGCTGATCGGGATCCCCCAGTCGGACCGGCGCAAGATCTTCGACTGGTCCAACGAGATGATCTCCTACGACGACCCCGAGTACGACCGCGACCCGATGGCCGCCGCCACGGAACTGCTGGGGTACGCCTGGACGATGGCGGAGGACCGTCGGGGGTGCCCGATGGACGACATCGTGACCAAGCTCGTGCAGGCGGACGTGGACGGGGCCGGGTTGGCGTCGGACGAGTTCGGGTTCTTCGTGCTGCTGCTGGCCGTGGCGGGCAACGAGACGACGCGCAACGCCATCACGCACGGCATGAAGGCGTTCATCGACCACCCGGACCAGTGGGAGCTGTTCAAGGAGACGCGGCCGAAGACCGCGGCCGACGAGATCGTCCGCTTCGCGACGCCGGTGATGTCCTTCCAGCGCACCGCGCTGGCCGACACCGAACTCGGTGGCGTGCCGATCAAGGAGGGCCAGCGGGTGGGCCTGTTCTACAGCTCGGCCAACTTCGACGAGACCGTGTTCGAGCAGCCCGAGCGCTTCGACATCACCCGCGACCCGAACCCGCACCTGGGGTTCGGCGGCAGCGGAGCCCACTTCTGCCTCGGCGCGAACCTCGCCCGACTGGAGATCGACCTGATCTTCAACGCCATCGCGGACCACATGCCGGACATCCGCCAGGCCGCCGAGCCGCGCAGGCTGCGGTCCGGCTGGCTGAACGGGATCAAGGAGTTCCAGGTCCACTACTCGTGACGTGTCGGCGGAACGGCCCGGCACCCGTTGGGGGGTGCCGGGCCGTTCTCGCGTCTCGGCTCAGACCTGGCGGATGGTGGCCATCGCGCGGTCGACCTCCCAGAACGCGCGCATCGACCTGATCAGGCCGTCCGGGTCCACGCGGTAGACGAACACCCCGTCGGTGTCGATCCGGCTGCCGCCCGGCAGGAACGCGCTGATGGTGCCGACGTTGGCGCACTCGTGGCCGGTGGCGAACGAGTCGTGGATGGCGAACTCGAAGCGCTCGGCCAGCGCGATGGCGAGGTCCCAGAAGGCGGAGAGTCCTTCCTTCCGGTGGTGGCCCTTGCCCTCCGGGTCGAACATCGACGGGCCCACCGGGTCCTCCACGACGGCGTCGTCGGCGAACAGCGCCAGCCACTCCTCCTTGGCCCCCTTGATCACCGCCTCCATCGAGCGCCAGGACGCGGTGCGCGCCGGGTGCTCGACCTCCGACGCCGTCCAGGTGATCGCTTCCAGCAACATGCCGCCACTCCTCACATCTTGCTGATGACCTCGTCGGCGAACCGCCGGAGGCCGTCCTTCTTCGCCGCCAGGGCGCCGTCGAAGCCCACGCCGTAGAACAGCCAGGGGACGACGATCGCGTCCGTCACGCCGATCTCGGCCTGCTGCCGGTAGCCGTCGAGGCCGAACCGGTCGATGCAGACCGCCTGGATCTCGAACGGCTCGTCGGCGCGGTCGTGCTCTGCCCGCAGCACGGCCAGCTTGTCGATCACCGTGCGCAGGTCGTCGAACTTGATCATCGCCGACGTCCAGCCGTCGCCGACGCGCGCCGCCCGGCGCAGCGCGACGGGGGTGTGGCCGCCGACGTAGAACGGCACCGGGTCCTTCGGGGCCGGGCTCATCCGCAGGCGGTCGAAGTCGAAGAACTCCCCGTGGTACTCGACCATCCCGCCGCCGAGCACGAGCTTCAGCACGTCGATCATCTCGTCGACGCGCTTGCCCCGCTTCTCGTACGGGGCGCCGCACCACTCGAACTCCTCCGGTGCCCAGCCGATCCCGACGCCCAGCCCGAAACGGCCGCCGGTCAGGTTCGCCACCGAGCCGACCTGGCGGGCCAGCAGCAGCGGGTTGCGCGAGCCGAGCTTGAGCACCTGCGTGTAGAAGCCGATCCGCTCGGTGACCGCGCCCATCGCCGCGGCCGCCACCAGCGGGTCGACCCAGGGCGTCTCCTCGTTCCACATCCGCGAGCCGTCCGGGGTGTACGGGTAGTCGGCGGACACCTTCTCCGAGAAGAACAGGGAGTCCGGCAGCGCGATGGAGGCGAAGCCGCACTCCTCGGCGGTCCTGGCCAGTTCGGTCAACTGGTCCAGCGGACTCATCGCGATACCCAGGCTGAACTTCATCGCACACCCGCCCTCTCCGAGCCGACCACCCACATCGCGAAGAACTGGGAACCGCCGCCGTAGGCGTGCCCCAGCGCCGTGCGCGCCCCGTCGACCTGGTGGTCGCCCGCGCGGCCCATCACCTGCCTCGCCGCCTCGGCGAACCGGAGCATCCCGGACGCGCCGATCGGGTTCGAGGACAGCACCCCACCGCTCGGGTTCACCGGGAGCCTGCCGCCGATCTCGGTCTCGCCCGCCTCGGTGAGCTTCCAGCCCTGGCCCTCGTCGGTGAACCCGAGGTTCTCCAGCCACATCGGCTCGAACCAGGAGAACGGCACGTAGATCTCCGCGACGTCGACCTCGGCCAGCGGGTCGGTGATCCCGGCCTCCCGCCACAGCGCCGCCGCGGCATCCGCCCCGGCGCGCGGATTGACGTGGTCCCGGCCGGCGAACATGGTCGGCTCGGTGCGCATCGCGGTGGCGTGGATCCAGGCCACCGGGCCGGGCGTGCGTTCCGCCGCAGTCTCGTCACCGAGCACGACGGCGCAGGC
>DATMCA010000119.1:0-11856 GCA_035559015.1 Umezawaea sp.
GGACCATGGCGGACGGCACGTACCGCGTCGCCGCGGGGTTCGTCCGGGCGGTGCTGGCCAACACCCTGGGCCGGGAGTTCTTCGGGTGGGAGTCAGCGACACCCGAGGACCAGGTGCTGTGGGACGAGTTCGTGGCTGCGCGTGGCGCTCCACCGGGAGATGCCCGGCGTGCGGTGACGCAGGCGGACATGGACGTCGCCTACGCCGGTCAGACGATCCTGGAGGAGATCGTGCTGGGCCTGGCGGAGCGGGCGCGTCGCCTGACCGGGTGCACCCGGCTCTGCCTGGCGGGCGGTGTGGCGCTGAACTGCGTGGTGAACGGCAGAGTGGCCCGGCAGGCGGGGTTCGACCAGGTCTTCGTGGTGCCCGCTCCGGGAGACGACGGTCAGGCGATCGGCAAGGTGCTGCTGGAGGTCAAGCGGCGTCGGCTGGCTGTGGACACGACCATGCGCACGGCGTACTACGGGCCGCGGTACCCGACGTCGATGATCGACCGAGCGTTGGACGAGGTCCGGTCGCAGGTGTGTTCCTCTCGACCCGGCCAGGACGCCCTGCTCGGCGAGGTCGTGAGCAGACTCGAGCGCGGGGAGGTCATCGGCTGGTATCGGGGGCGTTCGGAGCTCGGCCCACGGGCGTTGGGGCACCGCAGCATCCTCGCGGATCCACGACGACCGCACATGCGCGACCACGTCAACTCGGTCGTCAAGGAGCGCGAGTGGTTCCGCCCGCTGGCCCCGATGGTGATCGAGGAGCGCGCGGGCGAGTACTTCGACCTGGACCAGTCCAGCCCGTTCATGACGTTCGCGGTCCCGGTCCGTCCTGCCAAACGCGCCGTCATCCCCGCCGTGACCCACGTCGACGGCACCGCCCGTGTCCAGACCGTGAGCCGGGAGCAGGACGAGGCCTGCCACCGGCTCTTGTGCCGCTTCGAGGCTCGGACAGGGGTTCCTGTGCTGCTCAACACGTCCTTCAACCGGCGCAACGAGCCGCTGGTCGAAACCCCGGCCGACGCGGTGGCGGCGTTCCTGGCGATGCCGTTGGACGCGCTCGTCCTGGAGGACTACCTCGTGACCAAACCGCCCCTCTTGGTTCGATGACGTTGTGGCGCTTGCCGATCGTCGATCGGAACGCTGTGAGCGAACGGTCCGACCAGCCGGCGTGGCGGGTGCTGCTCGGCTACGTTGGTCCATTTAGGACGGAGCTGCTGCTCGGCGGGCTGCTGAGCGCAGTCACCGCCGCGACTGGGCTCGCGTTGCCGCTGGTGGTGCGGGACCTGATCGCCGGACTGGCGGCGGAGCGGGTCGTCACCGGTCTGCTGGTGCTCATGAGCGTGCTGGTGCTCGCCCACGCGGCGGTCGGTGGAGTCGCGTCGTACCTGCTGGAGCGCACGGCCGAGTCGGTTGTGCTGGTCGCCCGGCAGCGGTTGGTGTCGCGGTTGCTGTGGCTGCGGATCCCCGTCTTGGACGACACCGAGCCGGGTGACCTGATGTCGCGGGTCAGCAGCGACACCACGTTGTTGCGCGAGGTGAGCACCCGCTCGGTGGTCTACGGGGTCACAGGGGTGCTGACGCTGCTGGCCACGACGACCATGATGGCGTTACTGGATCCCGTGCTGCTCGCCGTGGTCCTGGTGGTGCTCGGCGCGGCCCAGGTGGTGCTGGGCGTGGTCGTGCCGCGCATCGCACGGGCCGCGGAGCACACGCAGGAATCGGTCGGTGCGATGGGCGCGGCGATGGAGCGCGCGCTGGGAAACCTGCGCACCATCAAGGCATCCGGCGCCGAGGAGCGTGAGCGCGACCGGCTGCACGATTCGGCGGTGCGGGCGTGGCGTGGTGGGGTGCGGGCCGCCAAGTGGCACGCGGTGGCGGGCGGCACCGGCGGGTTGGCGCTCCAACTGTCGTTCATCATGGTGCTCGCCTTCGGCGGTGCCCGCGTCGTCTCCGGGGCGATCGACGTCGGGACTCTGATCGCGTTCCTGCTCTACCTGTACTACCTGATGCCCCCGCTGCGGGAACTGACGCACGTGGCCGGCCAGTACCAGGTCGCCGCCGCGGCGGTCGCACGGATCCGGGAGGTCGAAACCCTTCCCGCCGAACCGCACGCACCGCCCGCCGCGCCGCCGCCCGCCGCGTCCACACCGGCAGCGGTCACCTTCGAACAGGTGCGCTTCCGGTATCGCCCGGAGCTTCCCGAGGTGCACCACGGCGTGACCTTCGACGTGCCGGCAGGCGGCATGACCGCCTTCGTCGGACCTTCCGGCGCGGGCAAAACCACTGTGTTCTCCCTGCTGGAACGGTTCTACGAACCCGATTCCGGACGGATCACGCTCGACGGGACCGATTTGGCGGACCAGCCGCTCGCCGACCTGCGCGCCGCGATCGGCTACGTCGAGCAGGAAGCCCCCGTACTGGCGGGCACCCTGCGCGAGAACCTGCTCGTCGGCGCGCCGCACGCCGGTGAGGCCGAACTCGCGGAGGTGCTGGCCACCACCAGGCTCAGGGCCATGGTGGCCCGCCTGCCCGATGGCCTCGACACGGCGGTCGGTCACCGCGGCATCAAACTCTCCGGCGGCGAACGCCAGCGCGTGGCCATCGCCCGCGCCCTGCTGCGCAGGCCACGCTTGTTGCTGCTCGACGAGGTCACCTCCCAGCTCGACGCGGTCAACGAAGCCGCGCTGCGGGACACGATCGCCGATGTCGCCGGCACCACCACGGTGCTCGTCGTCGCCCATCGGCTGTCCACGGTGACCATGGCCGACCGCATCATCGTGATGGACACCGGCCGCGTCCGCGTCATCGGCACCCACGCGCACCTCGTCGCCACGGACCGCGTCTACGCCGAACTCGCCGCCACCCAGCTGATCGCCACAGCCTGACCGCCGGGGCGAGATGGCCGGTGCGGAGGGCCCCGCGCGGTCAAGCGGTTCGTGCCTCCGCGGTGTCGTCCGCCCGGTTGTCGCCCTTCGTCCTCTCGTTCTCCGTTCATGGACACGTCGCGCACGCGGCCTGCGTGGCCGGGGCGTGTCCGCCAAGCGGGTGAAGCCGGCGTTGGTCAGGATCACCTGTGTGTATCGGCCGTCTCGCGGGTCGGGCTCGCGGTGATCCCGTCCGGACTCATCGGCCCGGTGCGCCTGTGCCCCGAACGGCTGGTCGACGTCGAGCTGGCCCCCGTACGCGGATGGCGATCCACTCGGAAGCGTTGCCGCGCAACCAGAACGCAGATCGTTCTCGGCAGCGCGGACTTGCGTCCGCCGCCGGGCCTGCGTACCCGTGGCAGCGGGTCGGCGCCGTTGGCCAATTCGGCACGCCCTCGGACGATGGTCGACTCCGACACCTCCGTCAGCCTGGCCACAGTGCCGATTCCGCCGTGCCCCAGCGCTGTGGCTTCGGTGGTCAGGTACAGACGACGCTGCCGCTCATTCAGGTGTGGCAGCAATGCCGCGAACTTCACATCCGGTATCGCCAAGGCCCGTTCCGGTATTCCCACGGGGGCCATGTAGCACATAGATGATCATGACTAGGCTAGGACTGCAGTAATTTCGTTACGGCTCCTCACCAGCGCGTCTCGCCCGTGAAAACAGCAGCCGCCTTGCGTAGGATGTCCCGCTCTTCCTCCAGCTCGCCCAAACGCGATACACCTCATCCGTAACGCCGAGCGTGACGCGAAGCGCCGAACGACGAGTGATCCGTGCGCTGAAACCAGCGGTGTAGTCGTTTGATCACTTCAGCAGGCACCACTAGGGGCGTGGTGGAGCGCGGGAGATTCCAGCCCACGTGGGCTGATCGCCGATATGCCTGCGAGAAGCGGGCGTTGCGGCGTACGGTCGGGTGATCAGTTGCCGGAGCGGGGACGGGCGATGAGCGATCCTTTGTCGGACACGCGGAACATGATCGACAACTGGGAGCGGAACGCGGCCGAGAAGGCGGCGAAGTTCCAGGCACTGGCGGACCGCGTGGCCACCGTGACGATCACCGAGTCGGTGGCGGATGGCGCGGTCAGCGCGACCGTCGGGAACAACGGCCTGCCCACGGACATCCAGATGACCGACAAGGTGCGCACCATGGCACCGGCGGAGATCGCCGCCAACGTGATGGCCGCGATCCGCAAGGCGCAGGCCAGATATCCGCAGGCACTGGCCGAGATCGCGGCCGAGACCGTGGGCGACGACCCCGCCGCCCGGCACATCGTCGCGACCGCCGAGCACAACTTTCCGCCACCGCCGCAAGAGGAAGCCGCGTCCGGTGGAACCGGCAACCGCATCGGCGCCATCGAAGAGGACGGCCCGGCGGTGCCGCCTCGCCCGCCTCGCCACCCGGCCAGGCCCGATGACGACGACGGTGACTTCGGCGACGACTCGTTCCTCAAGTAACGCGAGGGGTGCGTTCCATGACCGGCTACGAGGTACTGAACGGCGAGCTCACCGCCCACGCGGGCAAGGTCGACGCGCTGGCGACCCGGCTGCGCACCGCGAGCGACGCGGCGAATACGGTGACCATGGACAACAGCGCGTACGGCGTGGTGTGTCAGCCGTTCGCGCTGATGCTGCAGCCGTTCGAGGAGCTCGGCGTGCGGACGCTGCGGCAGGCCGCGGACACGGTCGCCGAGGCCGCTAAGAAGCTCCGCGACACCGCCGAGCACTACGAGTCCACCGACTCCGCGATGGCCACGGAGTTCAAGGGAATCGGAGGGCAGCTCTAGATGTCGCAGGGCAACCCGCTCGTCGCGAAGCCGCAGGACCAGACGACGGCGGTCACCGGCATCGGCATCGCGGAGTCCGCTCAGGGCCTCGCGCACGGGATCAGCAACGGCGACTGGGTCGAGGCGGGCCTATCCGCGGCGGGCGTCGGGCTGGAAGTGCTGTCGATGGTGATCGACCCGCTCGGCACCCTCGCCTCCTACGGCGTCTCCTGGCTGATCGAGCACGTGCGGCCGTTGAAGGAGGCACTGGACTGGTTTGCGGGCGACCCGCCGGTGATCCAGTCGTTCTCCGAGACCTGGGCCAATGTGGCCAAGGAGGTCAACGCGGTCGCCAAGGAGCTCACCGACCAAGCCGCCGCCGGCACGTCCGGCTGGAGCGGTGCCGCTGCGGACGCCTACCGCGGCCATGCGGGCGAGGCGGCGGACGCGATCTCCGGTGCGGGCGCGCTCGCAGACGGTATCTCGGCCGGTGTGATGATCATGGGCGAGGTAGTGTCGTTCGTCCGCGAGTTCATCCGCGACATGGTCGGCGAGCTGGTCGGCAAGCTGATCTCGTGGGCGCTGGAGACGGTCGCCACGCTCGGTCTGGCCACCCCGGTTGTCGTCGCCCAGGCCACCGCCGCCATCTCCAAGGCGGTCAGCAAGATCTCCGACCTGGTGCGCAAGCTCGTCAAGACCATCAGCAACGTCGGCCCGCGCATCCGCAAGGTCATCAGCAAGCTCGACGAGATCATGGCCAAGCTCGGCAAGCTGCTGCGCAAGGCGGACGGTGGCACACCGGGTTCTCCCGGGAAACACGCCCCGGACGGCACCACGCCCAGCTCGGTGAAGTCGCCGGACGGCCCCAGCTCTCCGGACGGCACCACCTCACCTAGCTCCGCGACCTCACCGGACGGCACCACGTCGCCGAGCTCGGCCACGCATCCGTCCACAACGGACGCGAGCCCGAAGACCGCGCACTCGCCGGACTCGTCCAGCACCAGCCCCAGCTCCACCACGAGCCCGGACGGCACCACCAGCCCTTCCAGCACGGGCAAGCCCAAGACCCCTGCCGACAAGGACGGCCCGATCCGCAGGGAGACCCAGGACTCGCGGACCACCGCCCAGCAGGCCGACCGCCGCACCGGCTGCGGCGACCCGGTCGACGTCGTGAGCGGGCACATGTTCATGACCCAGACCGACGTGGTGCTGCCCGCCGCACTCGCGCTGGTCCTGCGCCGCACGCACATCTCGTCGTATCGCGTGGGCCGCCTGCACGGCCGCTCCTGGGCGTCCACTTTGGACCAAAGGCTTGAGGTCGACCGTGACGGCGTGTGCTTCGCCGGTGCGGATGGGATCCTGCTCGTCTACCCCATCCCGGCACCGGGTTTTCCCGTGCTGCCGCAGGAAGGACCGCGCTGGCCGCTCGCAGCAGCGCCGGACGGCACGTTCAGCATCTCCCAGGACACCGGCCAGACGCTGCACTTCCCGGGCGGCCACGGCGTGCTCCCGCTCAGCGCCGTCACCGACCGCAACGGCAACCGCGTCGACGTCCTCAGCGACGACGCCGGCATGCCCGTGGAGATCCAGCACTCCGGCGGTTACCGCGTCGCCGTCGACCACAACGGCAGCCGGATCATCGCGTTGCGGCTGCTCACCGAGCCGAACAGCGACGGCGTGCTGTTGATGCGCTACCGCTACGACGAGGCGGGCAACCTCAGCGAGGTCATCAACTCCTCTGGCCTGCCGCAGCGGTTCTCCTACGACGCCGAGGGCCGCGTGACGGCCTGGCAGGACCGCAACGACACCCGCTACCGCTACCACTTCGACACTGCGGGCCGGGTCATCCGCACCGAGGGCACCGGTGGCATCCTCAACGCCACCTTCACCTACGAACGCGGGGTGACGCTGGTCGACGACTCGCTGGGCCACCGCTCCGAGTTCCACCACAACGCGCTCGGACAGATCGTGCGGACCGTCGACCCGCTCGGTGCGACCTCGACGTTCGAGTGGGACCGCTACGACCGCCTGCTGTCGAGCACCGACCCGCTGGGACACACCACCCGGTGCAACTACGACGCCGAGGGCCGTCGCACCGAGGTGATCCGTGCGGACGGCACCGTGCTGCGCTCCGAGTACAACGACCTCGGCCTGCCCACCAGGGTCACCGACGGCGGCGGTGTCGCCCACGGCTACGAGTACGACGACCGCGGCAACCTGGTCAGGGTCACCGACCGGTCCGGCGCCGTCACCCAGGCCGAGTACGACGCGCGCGGCCACCTCGTCGGGATCACCGATCCGGCCGGGGCGCAGACCCGCATCGTCACCAACGCCGCCGGTCTGCCCATGGTCGTCGTCGACCCGATGGGCAACGCGAACCAGTACGTCCGCGACGTGTTCGGACGACCCGACACGGTGATCGACCCGGCGGGCGGCCAGACCCGCTACGGCTGGGCCGTGGAGGGGCAGCTGACCTGGCGGCGCGACCCGGACGGCGCCACCCGCACGTGGCGCTACGACGGTGAGGGCAACCTGGTCGGCAGGACCGACCCGGACGGCCGCCGGACCGTGATCGAGGTCGGCGACTTCGGCCTCACCCGCGTCGTGATCACGCCGGACGGCGTCCGCTCGAGCACGTTCGAGTACGACACCGAGCAACGCGTCACGACCGTCACCAACGCCCTCGGCGCGACCTGGACGTACACCTACGACCCCAACGGAAACCTGCTGCGGGAGCGCGACTTCTCCGGCCGCACCACCACGTACGTCCACGACGCCGCCGGGCAGCTGGTGAGCCGCACGAACGGCACCGGCCAGACCGTCACGTTCCGGCACGACCAGCTCGGCCGGGTGATCCACCGGCACGACGACGCCAGTGGCGACACCACCTTCACCTACAGCGAGCAGGACCTGCTCACCGCGGCGGTCAACGCGGCGGGCACGCTGACCGTCAGCCGCGACGCCGCGGGCACCGTGCTCGCGGAGTCGTTCAACGGCAACGTCCTGCGCTTCGGCTACGACCCGAACGGCCGCCGCGTCCGCCGGATCACCCCATCCGGCGCGGTCGAGGACCTCGGTTACGACCCCAACGGCCAGCTCGCCGTCCTGCGCACCGAGGGCCGCACCATCGCGTTCGAACGCGACCAGGTCGGCCGGGAGATCGCGCGACGGCTCGACGGTGGCATCACGCTGGCCCAGCGCTGGGACCTGGCCGGCCGCCTGACCGAGCAGAACCTGCTGGTCCCCAACGCGCCGGCACCGCTGCAACGCCGGTACAGCTGGCGGCAGAACGGATCCATCGCCGCCGAGAACGACTCGCTGCGCGGTACCCGCCGGTTCGAGTTCGACCCGGCCGGGCGGCTCACCGCCGTGCACGGTCCCGGCGGCGCCGAACGCTACGGCTACGACCCGACCGGCAACCTGACCCACGCCGCAGGGCAGCCGGACAACGACACGCAAGGCCCCCGAGTGTTCCAGCACGGCCTGATCCGCAGCGCGGGCCGCACCACCTACACCCACGACGGCCAGGGCCGGGTCACCGAGGTGCGCCGCCGCACCCTGTCCGGCCAGGTCCGCCGGTGGCTCTACGCGTGGGACGCCGACGACCAGCTGGTCGAGGTGACCACCCCGGACGGGCACCTGTGGCGCTACCACTACGACCCGCTCGGCCGCCGCTGCGCGAAGGTGCGTTACGCGGCCGACCGCACCACTGAGCTGCTGCGGGTCGAGTTCACCTGGGACGGCATCCAGCTCGCCGAACAGCGCATCGGCAGCGCCGTCACGACGTGGAGCGTCGAACCGCGCACCGCCCGGCCCGTGGTGCAGATCGACCGCGTGGCCGAGGGCGATCTTCGGTTCCACCACGTCGTCACCGACCACATCGGCAGCCCGCGCGAGCTCGTCGACGTGGCCGGGCGCGTCGCCTGGCGGAACACGACCACCGCCTGGGGTGCGCCCGCCGCCGACCGCCCGTCGCCCGCGCACTGCCCGCTGCGGTTCCCCGGCCAGTACCACGACGCGGAGACCGGCTTGCACTACAACATGTTCCGGTACTACAACCCGGACACCGGCCAGTACCTCACGCCGGACCCGCTGGGACTCGCGCCCTCACCCAACCCGTACGCCTACACCACCGACCCGCTCCGGTTCATCGACCCGCTCGGCCTCACGATGTGCGAGCGGTTCGAGAACTTCCGCCGCCAGGTCACGCCGGGCGAGATCCATGGCGCGCCGCCGCCCTACCCCGGCGGCCGTCCTGGGCACGCGGGCTCGAAGCACCGCGTCAGCAACCGCGTCCAGGCCGACATCCTGAACAACCCGGACCGGGTGTTCAGCGGCCACTACGAGGGCACGAACCACCACACCGGCCAGCCCTACAGCCGCGAGGTCGACGTCTACTTCCGCGACGACGGCGACGGCACCGGCTCCGTGGTGATCACCGAGGCGGGCAATAAGAACTCCGTCATCACGGCCTATGGAACGATCGACACGAGAACCGCGTCGCCGCGCGCGGTCGACCCCGAACAGTGGGCGGGCAACCCCCGCTACGTCGAGGTGAACACGAGCGGCCGCGTCAACGAAGTGATCTACCCCAACAGGGAACGCTGGGAGAGGAACGACTGGCCGTGACGGATCCAGACAACTCCACGGGCCGCTGGGCGTCGGTGATCGACGCCCTCGCCGCGAGCCTCGCCGCTCACCTCGGCGAGGAGGTGACCGTGGTCGACCACGGCGAGATGGAGGACGGGTTCTCCAGTCTCGTCCGGGGGCCCAAGCCGTCCGGGCCGCTCCAGCTGGTCTGGGAGGGCATCCTCGGCATGCAGGAGATCGAGGGACAGCCGGACGTCAGCCTGACGATGTTCCTCTACAGCCGGGGCCGGCGGGTGAGGCTCGACGACCAGCGCGGCAGCTACGTGGAGCTCGTCTACGCGGGTCCCCTCGACGGGTCGGGGACCTGGCGCGACCTGGGTTGGCTGCAGGACGACTTCGGCGAGTTCGACGGGCACGACTACTACCGCGGCTGACCGCGGGTAATAGGGTGTCCACCTGCGCCGATTCCTCGTCATGGGAACGAGGAACACCTCCGGGCCGCTGAGCGTCCACGCCATCGCGGGCTCGTACGTCGTCCTGCTGGGGCTCGACCTCGCGAAGAGGAGCAGTCGCGGGCTGCTCGGCTTCGCGATCGAGCGCTGGGATCCGAAGGAGCGGGAACGGTACTGGCTGCGCGGCATGAAGTTGTTCGAGGAGACCCCGAAGGGCGTGCCGCCGGGCACCCCGGTCAGTCTGCTGGAGCACTGTGCGTGCCGAAAACCGCGTCCGTGCAGGTTGAGCCTGTGCTTGCCTAAAACTATGTCCGTGCTGGTCAGGTGACGTGGTGGTATTCGTTGAGGATGCCGCCCAGTCGTTGTCGTCGGCGGACGTCCAGGTCGCTGATCTGGGCTTGGTCGGTGATCGGTGGTGGCAGTGGGTGTAGTGGTCGTGCGTTGGCGATGCCCTGGTGGGGTCGGTGCGAGTTGTAGAACTGCTCGTACTCGCGTAAGGCGTGTAACAGGTGTCGTTGGTTCCAGATGAGCGTGCGGTCGAGGAGTTCACTGCGGCAGGTCCTGATCTAGCGTTCCGTGATCGAGTTCATCCGCGGGATGCGGACACCGCTGAGGACGATCTGGATGCCCGCGTCGGCGAGAACTGCATCGAAAAGGACGGGGAACTTCCCGTCACGGTCGCGGATCAGGAACTGCGGCGACGACTTTTCGAGCGGCACAGGGTCCACCGCCTTCTTCGCATTGCAAGCCACCTGCACCGCACATACCAAGGGCATATCGGTGAGTTGATTATCTGCAAGCCCTCAGCTGACGGCGCAGCCATGCCACTCGAGCAGCGATGGCGTCCTGCGAGAGCACGGCATGAGGAACCACGACGTCAAACCCGTGGAACCCGCCGGGCCAGACGTGCAGTTCGACGTGGCAGCCCGCCTGCCACATGCGGCTCGCGTAGGCAACGTCCTCGTCCCGAAACGTTTCAGCCGACCCGACGTCCACGAACGTGGACGGCAGGCCGGAGAGGTCTGCGGCGCGGGAAGGCGCAGCGTAGGAAGACACGTCCGGTCCTCCGCGAACGCCGTCGCCGAGAAGGGCGTTCCACCCGGTCTCGTTCGAGGAGCTGTCCCAGATGCCGAGGCCGCGCATCTGCTGGGCGGAGGGCGAGTCGTTGCGGTCGTCGAGCATCGGCGACAGGAGCAGTTGGGCCAGGATGGTCGGGCCGTTGCGGTCGCGTGCCATCAAACTGACACCTGCCGCGAGGCCGCCGCCGGCGCTCGCACCGCCGATGACGATGCGGTCAAGGTCGATGTTGAGTTCGTGGGCGTGATCCGACACCCACATCAGGCCCGCGTAGCAATCCTCGACGGGACCAGGGTGGGGCGTCTCGGGTGCGAGCCGGTACTCGACCGAGATCACGGCCATGCCCATCGGTTCGGCCAGGTTCAGCATCTCGGCCAGGCCGAACCGGTTGTCTCCGACGATCATGCCGCCGCCGTGGATGTGGTAGATCGCCGGGGTCGGGGTCACCGCGTGCCTCGGGAGGCAGATCAGCAGCGAGACATCCGGTTCCCCGTCCGGACCTGGCACCACCCGCTCCTGCACGCTGTAGGCGCCCTCGCGCGAGAGGATCTCGTCGGTCGGGGTCTCCACCCCCAGGACGGGCTGGCGCATCTCGACGATGTTGTCCGAACGGTACGCGTCAGGAGGGCGCAGGCTGGTCAGCATCTCAACGACGGGAGCGAGCTCCGGATCGAAGGGCGGTGGCGGTCCGACCGGCTGGGCGGAGGGCCGGTCCGTGGCTTGCGTAGTCATGTGTTCTCCTTGCGGCAGGAGACTGGGTGTCTGCCAGTCCCAGGTCACAGGTCATCAGAGTTCTGCTTGCGCAGGAGGAAGTGCGGCAGCCGGATCGGCCGTTCGCGAGCGACTGCCGGAAACCGCTCTGGCTCAGACGGTCGGAACAGTCCCGCCGTCGATCACGTACTCGGCGCCCACGATCGCCGAGGCGCGGTCCGAGACCAGAAATCCGACCAGGTCCGCGATTTCCTCGGTGTTCGCGAACCGTCCCAGGGGCACTCCTCCCAGGGAGTCGTAGATGGTCTGCTTGGCTGCTTCACGGGTGAGTCCGTTGCCCTCGGCGATC
>DATMCA010000120.1:0-5670 GCA_035559015.1 Umezawaea sp.
GGCTGCAGGTCGAGCACCTGCCCGGCGACCGCGCCCCGAAACCGCTGTGGCTGTGGACCAGCGACCCGACCATGACCGGCCTGGACGTCGACCGGGCCTGGCAGGCGTTCCTGCGCCGCTTCGACCTCGAACACACCTTCCTTCTCCGGGGGTTCTGGACCCTGTCGCATGACGTCGCACGAACCGGGTGATCTTGCCAGGGGTGCGGTGGTTCTCCGTGGGTGTTGCGCTCGTCGCTGGTAGTCGTGCACGGCTATCGACTTCGAGAGCGAGGGCATGGAGTGCGAGCGTTCCCGGTGAGGTTGCCGTCCGGGCAGCGGTACTGGACGGTGTTGGACGCGGATCTTCAAGTGGTGGAGGTCGCCGACGGGTTCCTGCGGCATCAGCGGTTCGGTCGCGACGGTGCGGAGTCCACGACGAAGGCGTATGCGCACGCGATCGCGTTGTTCCTGCGCTGGTGCGCGCGGACCGGCCGCGGCTGGCAGGCCGGGGTCGAGCAGTTCGGCCTGTTCATGGTGTGGCTGGCCCATGCCAGTCCGGCCGCCTCGGCCGCGCAGGCCGCCGACGCCGGTTCGGCGGTGGTGCTGGCCGGGCCGGGCGCGGCGCCGGCGCGCTGTGCGTCGCGGATCAACGGCGTGCTGACCGCGGTGCGGGGCATGGTGGTGCACGCGGTCGCCGCCGGGCAGGCCCCGCCGGGTCTGGTGCCGTTGCTCTACGAGGTCGCCGACGATCGTGATCTTCCCGAAGTGGCGCGGGGCGAGGGTGGCCGGATGGGCTGGCGGATGCGGGCCCGGCACCGGCTGCGGGAACCCGAGACGCCCGTCGACCGGGCCAGCGATGAGGAGATCGTCGCGCTGCTGCGGGCGTGCCGCTCGGCGCGGGACCGGCTGCTCGTGCTGGTGATGGCCCGAGCCGGGCTGCGCCGCGGCGAGTTGTGCGGGCTGCGCCGCGGTGATGTGCACCTGCTGGCCGACTCGCGTCGGCTCGGGTGCGAGGTCGCCCGCGCGCATCTGCACGTGGTGCGCCGCGACGACAACCCGAACCGGGCGTGGGCGAAGTCGCGCCGGCAGCGGGTGGTGCCGCTGGACTTCCTGGTCGTGCAGGCGTTCGACACCTACGAGTTCGAGCGGATGCGGGTCGCGGCGGCCGCGGACAGCGACTTCGTGTTCCTGAACCTGTTCCGCGCCCCGATCGGCGCGCCGCTGCGCCCGGACGCGGTCGGGGAGCTGCTCGCGGCGGCCTCGCGCCGGGCCGGGCTGGACACCGCGATCCGTCCGCACCAGCTGCGGCACGCCTTCGCCTCCAACGTCGCCGATTCCGGCGGCGGCATCGACGTGGTCGCCGACCTGCTCGGACACGCCTCGATCACCTCATCGCAGGTGTATTCCCATCCCGACCCGTCGCGGCTGCGCGCCGCGGTGGACGCGGTGCCCAGTCCGCGGGAGCAGGCCGGGGCGGCCCGGTGAACGGCGTGGTGACGGCCCTGGCGGCCGTGGCGACGGCCGTGTCGCCGGCCCCGCCCACCGGTGAGAGCGCCTCGCACGTGTTCGGCGACATGGGTGTCCTCGACGAGCAGGCAGTCCGGCTGGCCGTGCTGGTCGACCCACGGTTCCTGGCCGAGTGCGGCTGGGACCCCGCCGGCCATGTTCTGGCCCCGCCACCTGATCACCCCCGGCTCGGATGGACGCCGCCGGTCGGCCCGGCCCGGGCGGCGGCGAGCGTGACGAGCTGTGTCGTGCCGGGCTGCTCGCGGCCGCCGGGCTCGCACGGGCTGTGCCGCGCGCACCGGTCGCGCCAGATGCTGCGCGGGATATCGGTGGACGAGTTCGCCGCCGACCCGGCCCGCCGCGCCCTGACCCGGTTCGGCCCCTGCCTGGTAGCGGCCTGCCCCCGCGACCGCCACGGCGGGCGCGTCGCCTACTGCGAACCGCACCAGAGCCGGTGGACCCGCGACCGCCGGGTCGACCCCGGGCACGACGAGGCCCGCTGGCGGCGCACCACCTCCCCGGTCGTGGTCACCGGCCAGGTGAGCCTGGCCGGCATGCCACCATTGATCACCGCCCAGGTGCTCTACGGCCTGCAACAACGCACCCGGTCCGGAGCGCACACCCGCGTGCAGATGCTGCGGATGGTCGTGGAGGACCTGCGCCACGCGCAGGCCGACTCCGTGCACGCCGACTCCGTGCACGCCACGGCCCCGCCGCCCGGAATGGGGCGGGAGAAGCGCACGGTGCTCACCGCGCTGGCCCGCCACGCCGCACTCGCGCTCAGCGACCCGGAAACCGAGAAGGCCAAGGACGTGTGGGAGCTGGCGGTGTTCGGGCTGGCGGGGCGGCTGAGGTTCACCACCATCTCGCAGCCCTGGCTGCGGCAGGCGGCCAAGCGGTGGGCCACCGACGAGCTACCGCGCCGCCGCGGTGACGGCGCCGCCAGCGTGTTGCGCAGCCTGCTCGCCGGCGTGGTGCGCCTGTCGCAGAGCCTGCGCGGCAGCCGACCCGACCACGGCGACCACCCCGCCCTGCTGGGACGCGGCGACATCGAATCGTTCCTGCACCGGATGAGCTACCTGGTCTCGACCGGCGAGTGCAGCCCCGAGTTGCGGGCCAAGACCTGCCGAGACGTCAAGCGGATCCTCGCCCGGATCCGCGCGCTCGGGCTGACCCGCCCCGGCGGCCCCGCCGCCGGGCTGGGCGACGACTTCACCCTCGCCTGCGGCGACATCCCCGCCGAGCCCGAACGCGGCGAACCCGGCCGCGACCTGCCTGCGGCGATCATGGCGCAGCTGTGCGAACAGCTCCCGGTGCTGCAACGCGGACCCTCCGGCCGCGAGATCCGGGTCGCGGTCGAGTTGCTCATGGACACCGGACGGCGACCCGCCGAGATCCTGCGCCTGCCCCTGGACTGCCTGACCCGCGACCCCGACGGCGCGGCCGTGCTGGTCTACGACAACCACAAGCGGGACCGGCGCGAGCGCAGGCTGCCGATCAGCCAGGCCACCGCCACAGTGATCACCACCCAGCAGCAGCGGGTCCGGGAACGCTTCCCCGACACCCCGCTCGCCGAGCTGGTCCTGCTCCCGTCCCCGCACGCCAACCCCGCCGGCGCCAAGTCGCTCAGCGGCGGCCTGCTCGACCTGCGCCACCGCGACTGGGTCGACCAGCTTCCGGTCCTGCGCCGCGCCGACGGCACCGAGTTCGACCGGGCCAAGATCGTGCCCTATGCCTACCGGCACACCTACGCCCAACGCCACGCCGACGCCGGGATCGCGGTCGACGTGCTGTCCCAGCTCCTTGATCACCGCACCCTCGAGGTCACCCGCCGCTACTACCGGGTCGGGGAGCAGCGACGCCGCGCCGCCGTCGACACGGTGACCGCGCACAGCTTCGACCGGCACGGCAACCGGCTCTGGCGCGACGCCCACGCTCTGCTGGACTCCGAGCACGCCCGCTACGCCGTCGGTGACGTCGCCGTCCCCTACGGCCGCTGCACCGAGCCGTCCAACGTCCAAGCCGGCGGCGGGGCCTGCCCCGTCCGGTTCCGCTGCGCGGGCTGCGACCACTTCCGCACCGACGTCTCACACCTGCCCGAGCTGACCGCCTACCTCGACGACCTGCTGCGCACCCGCGAACGGCTCGCCGCCACCCTCCACGGGATCGACGAGTGGGCCCGCGCCGACGCCACCCCCAGCACCGAGGAGATCACCCGGATCCGACGGCTGATCCACCGCATCAACGCTGACATCGCCGGCCTCGACACCATCGAACGAGCCCACATCGACGACGCCATCGCCACGGTCCGCCGCCACCGCGCCGCCCACACCGTCCCGCTCGGCCTGCCCACCATCCGGGCCGCCGCACCCGCCCCGATGACCACCCCCTTGCCAGCCCCCTTGACCGCTCCGGAGGCCACCGCGTGAACACCCGCACCGTCACCAACAACCACACCGACACCCCCACCGCAGCGCCGAGCAGGCGGGCCCAGCCCATGCTCGACGGCCGCCACGCCGACGGCGCGCGCCGCCGCCAGCGCGTCCTCGCCGCGCTCGACCGCAGGACTGCCGACGGCGCCCAGATCAGCGTGTCCGCCATTGAGCCTTTCCGGGCAACGTCGTGATCACGGACTGTGATGGCTGGGGATCAGGTCGTTCGGCGATGTTCGTGGTGGAGCAGGACCAGTGCCGCGGCGACGACGTCGCCGATGCGCCAGGGGCAGCCGCGCCAGCGGCGCAGCGCTTTGAAGCTGGTCTTGAGCAGGCTGTTGGCGCGTTCGCCCAGGCAGCGCAGGGCGCCGTGGACGGCGTTGTAGGCCTGCTGATTGACGGTCAGCTCGTCGCCGGCGGGTTTCTTGATCGGGATTCGGAGGGTTTCAGCCTCGCCTTCGTAGCCCAGGTCGGCCAGCCCGAGCTGGCCGTCGTCGACCCAGGCGGCGATCTGGGTGAGCAGCTCGGGGTCGGCGCGGGCGGCGGTGGTGTCGTGCTCGCGACCCGGACGCACGCCAGAGGTCCACAGCGGCCAGCCGTCGGGGGCGGAGACGACCTGGATGTTGCCGCCGTGGTGGCGGTGCTTGCCCGACCACCACAGGTCCACCCCGCGGGTCGGGCCCGGGGTGGTGATGCGGTCGGTGGAGATCAGGGTGCCGTCGAGTTCGAGCAGCACGTGGGTGTGGCCGGCGGCCTTGGCGGCCAGCAGCGCCCCGTGCAGCGACGGCTGCCGGGCGGCGAGCACGGTGATGACCTCGTCGCGGTAGTCGTAAGCGGTCGAGGTACCGATGTTGTTGTCCCGGGCCAGCTGCGACATCCGGGCATCGTCGAACAACCAGCGCGACGCCAGCACGGCCTGCTTGTACTACATTCGCAGATTTTCGTATCCCTTGATCGGGTGGCTCGTTGATCACGTGTGGGCTACGACATCTCCTACGATCACCTGGTGGGCTGGGAGGCGGATCTTCGTCTGCTGACCGAGCGGGTCGCCGACTCGTTGTTCACCCGTCCCGAGCCGCGGGCGACGTTCGCCGATCTGGTGCGCGGACTGTTGGCCGATGTGCCGCGGAAGAACTCCTGGCAGCTCGCCGAACACGTCGGCCACGGGTCGGCCTACCGGCTGGAGTGGCTGCTGGGCGGGGCCAAGTGGGACGCCGACGCACTGCGCGATCGGGTCCGGGAGTACGTGGTGGCCACCCTGGGCGCCGAGGACGGGGTGCTGATCGCCGACGACACCCAGGTGATCAAGAAGGGGGTCAAGTCGGTGGGCGTGGCCCCGCAGCACTGCGGGGCGACCGGGCAGACCGAGAACTGCCAGGTGCTGCCCATGCTCAGCTATGCCTCCGCGCGCGGGCACGCCTTCATCGACCGGGCGTTGTACCTGCCCCGGCGGTGGACCGACGACCCGCCGCGGTGCGCGCAGGCCGGGGTGCCGGTCGAGCGCGGGTTTCGCACCAAACCCCAACTGGTGATCGAGATGCTGGACCGGGCGCTGGCCGCCGGGGTGCCGTTTCGCTACTTCACCGCCGACTCCGGCTACGGCCGCGACCCCGGGCTGCGCGCGCGATGCCACACCTGCGCGGTGGCCTACGTGCTGGCCGTGCCGGTCGATCTGCCGCTGGTCGAGCCCTCGGGTCGCGCCGCCCGCCCCGACCGGGTGCTGGCCACGGTGCCGAAAGCGGTGTGGGAGC
>DATMCA010000121.1:0-7542 GCA_035559015.1 Umezawaea sp.
CGGCACGGAGTCGGACTCGACGGCCCACACCACGATCCGCGCGGAGGTGCCGAGTTCGGCCCTGCTGCGGTACGCGATCGAGCTCCGGTCGCTCACGTCGGGCACGGCGACCTTCACCCGCCGCTTCGTCCGCTACGACCCGCTGCCGGGGTGAGGTCCGGCCGGTCTCGTCCACCGGTTCCACGGGTCGACGCGGAACCGGTGGACGAGACCGTCACCACCGAACGACCTCCGCCGAGCGCGGACCGGCCATGCGCAGCCGGAAGACCGTCACACCGTGGCCGACGCGCACGTCCACGGACTCGCAGATCTGCCGGGTGATCCACAGCCCGTCGCCGAACTCCGTGGGCGCCCGCACCTCGGGCGGCCGGAAGCCCGCGTACGGGTCGAGGTCCGCCGCGCTGGCGCCGCTGAGCTCGCACACGACCGCGCCGTCGCACGGCCACATGGCGACGTGGCCGTCGTCGCGCAGGAACGCCAGCGTCTCGCCGACCGCGACGGTCAGCATCGCGGCCCGGTCCTCGTCGAGACCGAGGTCCATCGCGCGGCCGACGATGAAGCGCCGCAACGCGTTCAGGTCACCCCGCAGCGACAGGACGACGGCCTCGGCCGGGCGCTCCGGCAGCGGCACGGAGTCGCAGGCCAGCGCGTACTCGTGCGGGTCGACGTAGTCGGGCGACGGGATCGACTCCGTGCCGCGCACGTCGACCGGGTGGGTCTTGAGCGCGTGGGCGATGCCCTCCTCACCCACCACCCTCGTGTCGTACGGGCAGATCATCCACACGTTCGTGCTCGCGAGCACGACGTTGAGCCCGGACTCCATGCGCCGCCACGCCAGCACGTCGCTCTCGGTCCGGCCCGCCCACAGCGGTTCGGCGAGCACGCGCACGTTGCGGCTGGTGCCCGACGAGTTCTTCCGCTGCCAGTAGCGGAAGAACTCCGTCGCCCGTTCGGGTGGTCTGCGGCCGAAGTACGCCGTCTCGGCGTGGTCGAACCCGTCCGCGTCCTTGCCGAGCGCGTCGCGCAGCAGGGTGATGTTGGCGGGCGTCGTGGTGACGAGCACCGGTTCCCCCAGCTCGACGCCCTCCGAGACGAACGGCACCGCCATCGCCAGGAACTCGTCGTCGTCGGTGTACACGGCCGCGTCGTGCCTGAAGTTCTCGTTGTTCACCGCGGCTCTTCTCCGTTCGCCATGACCAGGCCGGGGGCGTTCGCCCAACCGACGGCGCCTATGGCCCATTCGTGGTGGGGCGCGAGGTTCAGCACGAGGCTGCGCCCTTCTTCCGCCAGTTCGCCCGCCGTCCGCACCAGCGTGCGGACGGTGGCGAGCAGCAGGAACGGCACCTGGCGCATGTCGACCCTGACCTCGCCGCACGGCGAGCCGTGCAGGAGGGTCGACCGCAGTGCTTCCAGGTCCGCCGCGTCGATGTTCCCGGTCAGCACCAGTCCGGGTGGGTCGCCTTGAGGCGTGATGACCACTTCAGGGTTCTCCTAGCGCGAATTTCCCGTCTCGCACCCGGACCCCGAAGCCGGACGCGCACGTACCGAACAACCGTACGTGATCATCCGGCGGACGCCCAACTCCGTGGGCATCGCGCTGCTATTCCACTCGGACAAGGAAAATGGGGCCGCCCGCAAAACGGTGGCCCCACCTCGAACACCAGCTCACGGGCGTCGAACGGGGTGACCCTCCCGAAAGGACACCCGTTCGCCACGAAACAAAGGAGTCGGGAAATGGTTGTGGGACACGAATTCCACAACCGCTCCCGATTTCTCCCGATCAGGTGTTCTGCGGGAAACCCAAGTTGACACCGCCGTGCGACGGGTCGAGCCACCGACTGGTGACCACCTTCGTGCGGGTGAAGAAGTGCACGCCCTCCGTTCCGTAGGCGTGCGAATCGCCGAACAGCGAATCCTTCCAGCCGCCGAACGAGTAGTACGCGACCGGAACGGGGATCGGCACGTTCACCCCGACCATGCCGACCTCGATCTCGTTCTGGAACCGCCGCGCCGCGCCGCCGTCGTTGGTGAAGATCGCGGTGCCGTTGCCGTATTGGTTGTCGTTGACGACCTCCACCGCGTCGTCGTAGGTCGGCACGCGGAGCACGGACAGCACGGGCCCGAAGATCTCGTCGGTGTACACGCTCATGTCCGTGCCGACGTGGTCGAACAGCGTGGGGCCGAGCCAGAACCCGCCCTCGTCGCCGTCGACCGGGTGACCGCGCCCGTCGACCACCAGCGACGCCCCCTCCTCGACACCCGCGTCGACGTAGGACACCACCTTGTCGCGGTGCGCGCCCGTGACCAGCGGACCCATCTCGCAGCCCTGGCGGCGGCCGTCGCCGACGTGCAGGTCCGCGATCCGGTCGCGGATCTTGCCCACCAGCTCGTCGCCGACCGGGTCGACCGCGACCACGACGGAGATCGCCATGCAGCGCTCCCCCGCCGAGCCGAAGCCCGCCGACACCGCCGCGTCCGCCGCGAGGTCGAGGTCCGCGTCGGGCAGGACCACCATGTGGTTCTTGGCCCCTCCCAACGCCTGCACGCGCTTCCCGTTGGCCGTGCCGGTCTCGTGGACGTACCGGGCGATCGGCGTGGAGCCGACGAACGACACCGCCTTCACGTCCCGGTGCTCCAGGATCCGGTCCACCGCCTCCTTGTCGCCGTGCACCACGTTGAGCACGCCGTCGGGCAGCCCGGCCTCGGCGAACAGCTCCGCGATGAAGTTCGCCGCCGACGGGTCCTTCTCGCTCGGCTTGAGCACCACGGTGTTGCCGCACGCGATGGCGTTCGGCACGAACCACAGCGGCACCATCGCCGGGAAGTTGAACGGCGAGATCACCCCGACCACGCCGAGCGGCTGGAGGATCGAGTACACGTCGACCTTGGTGGAGGCGTTCTCGCTGAAGCCGCCCTTGAGCAGGTGCGGGATGCCGCAGGCGAACTCGACGGCCTCCAGGGCCCGCTGGATCTCGCCCGCCGCGTCGGACAGCACCTTGCCGTGCTCGGCCGTCACGATCGCGGCCAGCTCCGCCTTGCGGGCGTTGAACAGCTCGCGGAACGCGAACATCACCGTCGCGCGCTGAGCGAGGGAGGCACCGCGCCACCCGGTGAACGCCGCCTTCGCCGCCGCCACGGCCTCGTCCACGTCGGCCGAACTCGCGAAGTCGACCTGGCTGACGACCCGGCCCGTCGCCGGGTCGTAGACGTCACCGGTGCGCTCGGCGGTGCCCGTCCACGGCTTGCCACCGATCTGGTGGGTGATCCTCACGCGGACGCCTCCTCGATCGCTCCGCGCAGCGCCACGAGCGCTTCCTCGACCTCGTCCTCGGTCAGCGTCATCGGCGGCGCGAGCCGGATCACGTTGCCGTACAGGCCGCCCTTGCCGATCAGCAGACCGCGTTCGCGAGCACCCTCCAGCACCGCTACGGCGGCCTTGGGAGCGGGGTTCCCCTCGGCGTCGACCAGCTCGATGCCGATCATCAGGCCCTTGCCGCGCACGTCGCCGACGACCGGGTTCTCCTTCGCGATGGCCCGCAGGCCCTCGAACAGCAGCCCGCCGAGCTTCGCCGCGTTGGCCTGGAGGTCGTGCTCCAGCACGTAGTTCAACGTCGCCAGCGCGCCCGCCGTGGACACCGGGTTGCCACCGAACGTGGACAGCGAGTTCGCGCCGAGGCAGTCCATCAGGTCGCCGCGCGCCACCACGCCGCCGATCGCCAGCCCGTTGCCGAGGCCCTTGGCGAAGGTCATCGCGTCCGGCACCACGCCGTGCGCCTGGATGCCCCAGAAGTTCTCGCCGGTGCGGCCCCAGCCGGTCTGCACCTCGTCGGAGATGAGCAGGATCCCGTACTCGTCCAGGACCTCCTTGAACGCGGCGAACAGCCCGTCCGGCGGCAGGGCGAACCCGCCCACGCCCTGGATCGGCTCGACGATCATGCAGGCCACGTCACCGGAGGTGGTCACCTCGATGACCTCGCGCAGGTCGTCGACGCAGGCCTTGACGTAGTCGGCGTCGGACAGGTGCCGGAACGGGCTGCGGTAGCGGTAGCCGCCGTGCACCCAACTCACCTTGACCGGGCTGAGGGAGCTGGCCGACCAGCCGCGGTTGCCGGTGATCGCGACGGTCGCGAACGCGCGGCCGTGGTAGGAGTTGCGCAGGGCCATGACCTGGACGCTGCGGCGGTACTGGGTGGCGAGCATGAGCGCCGTCTCGTTGGCCTCGGTGCCCGAGTTGGTGAAGAACACCTTGGCGTCCGGGATGCCCGACAGCTCGGCGACCTTCTCGGCCAGCTCCACCTGCTTCTCGATCAGGTAGAGCGTGGAGCTGTGGAACACGCCGGTGGCGAGCTGGGCGCGCACCGCGTCGCTGATCTCGGGGACGTCGTAGCCGACGGCGTTGGTCAGGATGCCCGCGAAGAAGTCCAGGTAGGTGCGCCCTTCGCGGTCGGTCACCCGCCTGCCGCTCGCGCTGGCGATCTCGATCGGCTGGTCGTAGTAGAGGGCCATCCAGTTGGGCATGACAGCTCGGTGCCGGGCGAGAAGCTCCCGGTGCTTCCCCTGTCCTTGGGCGTGCCCCTGTTCTTGAGCAGGCATTGCCGTCCTCCGTAAGGGTAGGTCCTGGTCACGAGTCTGCTGGCAGCGGCGACCGCCCGCCATGCACAACCTGTACCGCTTTCGCGCCGACCGCATTACGTTGTGTCCATGTACCCGACGGTCGCCGAAGCCCTGGCCCTCCCGGTGATCCGGCGCGGCAGGCCGACGGTGGTCGCCGGGGCCTCCGGGATGCAGGGTCGGGTGCGCTGGGCGCACGTGGCCGAGGTGGCGGACATCGCCCACCTGCTGCGCGGCGGCGAACTCGTGCTGACGACCGGCCTGCTGCTGCCGTCCGACGACGCGGGCCTCACCCGCTACGTCGACGACCTCGCCGCCGTGGGCGCCGCGGGGCTGGTGGTGGAGCTGGTGCGGCGGTGGAGCGACGAGATCCCCGGTTCGCTCGTCGCGGCGGCCGAGCGGCACGGGCTGCCGCTCGTCACGCTCGCCCAGGAGACCCGGTTCGTCACCGTGACCGAGGCCGTCGTGGCGCTGATCGTGGACGCCCAGCTCGCCGAGCTGCGGGCCGCCGAACAGGTGCACGAGACGTTCACCGCGCTCACCGTGGCGGGTGCGGAACCCGCCGAGGTGCTGCGCGAGGTGGCCCGCACGTCCGGGCTGCCGGTGGTGCTGGAGACGCTCGGCCACGAGGTGCTGGCCTACGACGCGGCGGGCGCGGACCCGACGGCCCTGCTCGCGGACTGGGGGCAGCGGTCCCGCTCGGTGACGGTGTCCGAGCGCACCGCGTACCACGAGGACGCGAGCTGGCTCGTCACCGTCGTCGGCGCGCGAGGAGCCGACTGGGGCAGGCTCGTCCTGGTCGCGCCGGAAGCGCCGCCGCACCGGCACGTGGTCGTCGCCGAGCGCGCCGCGTCCGCGCTGGCCGTGCACCGGCTGGTGGCCCGCGACCGCGAGTCGCTGGAACGCCAGACCCACCGGACGCTGCTGGCCCAGCTGTTGGGCGAGGCGCTGCCGCCCGCCGACCTGTCCGCCCGTGCCGCCGCGCTGGGCGTGCCGCTGGAACGCCGGCAGCTCGTCGGCATCGCGATCCGCCCCGGCACCTCCCCGGCACCGGCGCAAACCCTTGCCACGCAAGAGGTCCTGCGCGACCTGGCCGAGGCCACCGCGCTGGCCGCGCGCCGCGTCACCGTGCCCGCGCTCGTCGGGGTCGTGGACGACACCAGCGTTCGCGCCCTGCTGTCGCTGCCACCGCAGGCCGGGCTCGACGGCGTGCTCCGGCGGCTGGCCAAGGAGGTGCACCGGGTGGCCGCCACGACGCAGCACGGGCTGCCGGTGGTCGTGGCCGCGGGCACCACCGTCACGGTCGTGTCCGACGTCCGGCGCAGCCTCGGTGAGGCCGTGCACATCGCGGGTGCCGCGCTGCGGTCACCCGGAACCCGGCTCTACCACCGGTTGGACGACGTCCGCCTGCACGGCCTGCTGCACCTGCTGCGCGAGGACGAGCGCCTCCGCGCGTTCGCCGACCGCGAACTGGGCCCGCTCCTGGCCCGCGACACCAACCAGGGCAGCCGGTTGGTGGAACTGCTGCGCTGCCTGTGCGAGCACGGCGGCAACAAGTCGGCCGCCGCGGCGGCGGCCCACCTGTCCCGCACGGCTTACTACCAGCAACTGGCTCGGATCGAACAGGTGCTCGGGGTCTCGCTCGAAGACCCCGAGTCCATCCTGTCCCTGCACGTGGCGCTGCTCGTGCACGACCTCGGGTCGTGACCGGTCAGGTCCGGTCCACGCGCGTCTGCGAGCAGACGTCCTGGGCCGGCGTGTCCACGCACACCTGGTAGGTGATGACGAGACCGGTCGCCGTGCTCACGTGCGTGCGCACCGCGAACCCCGGCCCGCCCCGGTTGTACCCGATGGACACCGGGCCTCCCTCCACCTGCCACCGCGCGTAGACGGCGTAGCCGTCGTCGGCGGTGTCGTACAGGGTGAAGGTGTGCGTCGGCGTGTCCCACGTGAGCCGCGCGCCCGGAACCCGGACCTCGCCGCTCGCGGCGGCGGTGCCCGTCAGGCCCAGCAGTGTGGCGGCCGTGACAGCGACAGCGGTGATGATCCTGCGTACAGGCATGAGTTCCCCCTCAGTCCGCCCAGACCTTCGACGGTAGCAACGGCCTGGGCTCGCTCGCCGGGGAACGGCGCGATTCCCTGGGAGGGAATAACTTCTCCTACGACAACCGTCCACATGCGACGATCCCGTGGTGCAGGTGCCACTGCGCCACGGGATCGTCGAGGTGCGGAGGTCTAGCCCAGGCCGGGCAGGAGCTGACCGATCGGGAGCTGGTTCAGCGGCAGCTGGTTGAGCTGGAGGGCGTTGCCGACCGGGAGCGCCGAGGCACCGGGGAGCGCGCGACCCTGGGACTCGCCGAGGACGGCGGGCACCGCGGGGCCGGACACGCTCGGCAGCGCGTGCGCGGGGTCCGGGACGTGCGGGGCGGGCTGCTGGAGCACGTTGGAGTCGCGCACGTCGGTCGGCGCGGGCAGTGCCAGCGACCGGCCGCTCGCGATCTGGCCTGCCTGGCCCGCGACGTTCGTGGTCAACTCGGGCGCGGCACCGATCGCACCTTCCAGGCCGTTGAGCGACGGCGCGGGAGAGGCCGCTGCCACTCCTGCGAGCAGCGGCGTAGCGCTGACGGCGAGCAGGGCGGCGGCACGGAGGGAACCACGCGGGCGGGTACGAAACACAGTGTTCCTATCCTTGAGGGGGCCTGAAGTGGTCCTCTCTGACATCGGCAGGAGCACTGATGATCTATAGGCACACGATGGGGTGACGCGTTCGGCCCGTCCCTCACCCGGTCGGGAAATCCCACGAGCGTAGGAAAACCAGGCGCGAACACCGTCTCGGCCGGACAGACTGGTCGGATGTCCAACGATGCCGACGCCCACACTCGAAAACTCGCCGCCGAGAACCCGACCGGCTGGTTCGAAGAGCTCTACACG
>DATMCA010000122.1:0-2416 GCA_035559015.1 Umezawaea sp.
ACTCCCACAACGCGCTGCTCGGCGGGCGGGGCGCGTTCGTCGGCAGGCTGATCCCGCCGGGCGAGGAGCTGCGGGCGCTGTTCCTGGTGCCGCTGGCGTCGTCGTTCGGCAGCAACGGCACGACCGTCACGCTGGCCCGGCACGGCGGAACCGTGGTGGCGCAGGCGAAGTTCAGCCCCGAGGGCACCCTGGACCTGATCGAGCGGGCCCGGCCGACGCACCTGTTCGGGGTGCCGACGATGTTCCGGATGCTCCTGGACAACCCCCGGCTCGCGGAGACCGACCTCTCGTCGATCCGCGTCATCGCCCCCGGCGGCGCCCAACTGGACGCGGTCACCGCCGAAGCGTGCCGCGAGGCGTTCGACTGCGTCGTGGTCAACGTCTACGGCTCCGCCGACGGCGTCAACTGCCACACCGCGCTGGACGACCCGCCGGAGCGCACCACCGGCGCGGGCCGTCCCAACCCCGCCGTGGCCGAGATCCGGATCGTCGACGACGCCCTGGAGACCGTGCCGGACGGCCAGGTCGGCGAGATCGTCGCGCGCGGCCCGATGACACCCATGCGCTACCTCGGCGACGACGACCTCAACGCGCGGCACCGCACCCCGGACGGCTGGGTGCGCACCGGGGACCTCGGCGTGATCGACGCCGACGGCTACCTCGACGTCGTGGGGCGGCGCAAGGACGTCGTGATCCGCGGCGGCGACAACATCAGCCCGGCCGAGGTGGAGCAGGTGCTCGTCGGCCACCCCGACGTGCGCGACGCGGCCTGCGTCGGCGTGCCGGACGAGCTGATGGGCGAACGGCTGTGCGCCTGCCTGGTCCTGGCCGACGGCGCGGCCGTGACGGTGGAGCAGTTGGGGGTGTTCCTCGGCGCGGCCGGGCTCGCCCGCAACAAGCACCCGGAACGCCTGGTGCTGCTGGGAGAGCTGCCGCTGAGCCCGGCGGGCAAGGTCGACAAGGACGCGCTGCGCCGCCGGATCGCCTGAGTGGCCGGGGGTGGGGCTCATCGGCCCCACCCCTGTCCGATCACCTCATCGCGTCGGTGATGGTCCTGGCGTTGGTGCGGTAGACGTCCAGCAGGTCGAGGTCCGCGGTCGGGTAGTTGACGAGCATGACCTGCTTCGCGGGCGAGTCGGCCAGCACGGTGCCGGTGCTCATGTGGGTGTTCTCGAACACGAACTGCGGCGCCTTGCCGGACAGGTCGGCCACCTGCGACGCGGTGATCGGCTCGGGACCGTAGACGCCGAGCACCTGTGCGCCCGCGAGGTCGGCCGCGTAGCCGACGAACGCCTGCGCGACGACCTTCGGCCGTTGCCCGCCGGGCCAGGCCGCCTTCACCTGCTCGGCGAGCTTCGCGTACTCGGCGTCGAACGCGGTGGTCCACCTCGCGGCGGAGTCCTCGGTGCCGAACAGCTTCGCGAGCCGGGCGACCTCCGCCTTGACCTTGTCGCGCGAGTTGTCCAGCGCGACCTCGACGGTCTTCGCGTCGGACCCGGCCGCGTCGGTGATCTTCCTGGCGAAGCCCTCGAACGGCGCGAACAGCACGAAGTCCGCGTCGGCCACCGCGGCCAGGTCGGAAGGCTTCGGGTCGTAGTCGGGGGCGTGCGCCACCGACAGCGGCACGATCACCACCACGTCGGTCGCGCCGGCGGCCTTGGCGAACCCCGCCTCCCACGTCGTGGTGGCGACGACCTTCGGACCGGACGCCGCCGGCGCGGCCGGGCCGTCGGACCTGGACCCGCAGCCCGTCAGCAGCAGCGCCGAGGCGATCAGTGCGGCGAGACCGCCTCGTGGGGTGAGGACTGCCATTCGCGTGTTCTCCGTTCGGGGATCAGGTGGGCGGCGAGGGCGACGACCCCCGCCAGGAGGACGAGGACCGGGCCGGGCGGCTGGTCCAGCACCAGCGCCAGGGTGAAGCCGACGAGGTTGACCACGACCCCGATGCCGACGGCCCACGCGGCCATCCCGGTGAGCGAGTGGGCCATCCGCCGGGCGGCCAGCGCGGGCAGCAGCGTGAGGGCGTCGACCAGCAGCGCGCCGGTCAGCCGGATCGCGCCCGCCACGGCGATCGCGACCAGCACCAGCAGGACCGTCGTGAGCCGTTCGACCCGGACCCCGGAGCACGCCGCCAGTTCGCGGTCGTGCAGCAGCAGCGCGAGTTGCCCGCGCCGCAGGAGGAACAGGCCGGGCACGACGACCGCGATCACCGCGAGCAGCACGACGTCACCGGTGCGCGTCGCCAGGATCGAGCCCCACAGCAGCTCGAACGCGCCCGCCGCGTTCACCCCGGAGATCGACAGGACCAGCAGCGCGGCGGCGATGGCGAGGCTCATCAGCAGTCCCATCGCGCCGGACAGGCCGGAGGCGCCGCGGGCCAGCGGGGCCAGGCCCGCGCCGGACAGTCCACACGCGA
>DATMCA010000123.1:0-13479 GCA_035559015.1 Umezawaea sp.
GGGTCAGGGAAAAGAAGCGACGCTCCACGAGAGCGAGGCGACCGGCTGAGGTTGGTTCTGCTGCCGTTGTCGACCGCGGCGATCCGGGGATTGCTGGCCGCGACCGTGCTGGTCCGCGTCGTCGACACGGTTGCCGCGATCGACCGCGTTCTCTGGCGCCAAGTCCACCTGAGCAGGGCCCTGATCAGCCACTACCGCCGACGCGGCGACCCACTTCCACAAGATCTCGGAATGTAGTACCTGTCAGGTCGGCGTCGTAGATCTCGAAGATCTTCTCCTCGGCCGCGTCGAGACCAGCTGCCTCGATGGCCTGATTCAGGGCCATTTGGTGAGCGCATCGCTGCACGGCGAGCTCTTCGACGCGCGGGTCGTCGGGTTCGACGCCGTCGTCGAGGGCGGCCTCGGCCGCCTCGAGACGGTCCTCCTCGGCCCGCAGATCGGGGTGGGTGGCCAGCACGATGAACGTGCCCGCCTGGATGGTGGCGCCCAGCGGCCCGAAGATCCGTTCTGTGACTAGCAGGGCGTCCAGATCGGAGGGGCGCAACGCGCCAGGGGGCAGGTGGCTGAGCCGGTCCGTGACCAGTTCGGAGAGCAGCCCCAGCGGGTTGCCCACCGCCTGCAGGCGCTGGACAGCCGCGCGCCGACGTTTGATGGCGGCCTCCTGCGCCGCCAAGGTTTCCTCCAGCCTGCTCAGGACCGACTCGATGTCCAGGGCCTTGTCCTGGGCTTCGCCGAAGGCGGCCCGCATGTCGTCCAGGCTGATATCGGCATCAGCCATCTTGCGGATCCACAGCAGACGGGTCATGTCGTCATGGCCGTAGCGGCGGCGGCCATCCCCGCCGCGCTCGGGCTCCGGCAGCAGACCGATCTCGTGGTAGTGGCGGATGGCGCGTGGGGTGGTCCCGGCGAACGCGGCGGCATCACCGATCTTGACCTGCCGGGGAGGCGTGAGGGAGGGGTACATCGCAGACAGAGCCTTTCGTGCTGTGGTGCCTGACCCCACCACATGCCGCTACGGCATGTGCAACAACGCCATCCAGGTGCCACCAGAGCCAGGCCCTGGCTGCCGCCGGGACCGATCAAGAACGACGAACCATCCGGGAACGCGGAGTGACCACCGGCGGCCGGATAGCTCCCCGCCAAGTGGCCGCCGCTGGGGAATTCGCACTGACCGCCGACAGCTCAGGAGCACTGCTGATCTCTTCACCTGCATGGATGGGATTTCGGCAACCACAGGGTCGGTATGCCGCTCGAAGAGATCAGCAGGTGACGTTGACGGTCGCGGTGGCCTGGAACGACACGTGCACGTGGTCCATGTGGTTGGCCGTGGGACTGCTCCGATCCTCCATTGGCGACCAGCCGCTGCCGTCGTTGTAGCGCTGGCGCCAGATCACGTAGGTGACGCCGAACGCCTGGCGGTTGGCCAGCACGTGTTCGGCCAGGGCATTGCCGGTGGCGGTGTCGACCATGAAGTCCAGCGCCAGGCCGAGGGGATGTTCTCCGGAGCCGCCGCGGCCGGTGGCGCCACCGATGTCGTCGACGCCGAACTTGCCCGCGAGGTGGTGACCTACCTGCGCCGCATGCGGTTTGACGCCGTCCAGGGTGGTCGGACAGGGCGGCGCGGGGGGCGGCGTGGTGGTCTCGGGTGCTGTCGTGGTCACTGGCGGCGGGGTCGTGGTCACCGGAGGCGCCGTGGTGGTCACCGGAGGTTGCGAGGATGGCTGCGCGGAGGTCGTGGTGGTGACGGGTCGCAGGTCTTGGCTGACGGAGGTCGACGGGGCGGCCAGATGGGCGGCTGCTCCGGCTGGATCGACCGGCTGGTCGAGAACGCGGACGGTCCAGAAGGTCGCGGCCAGGCCCGCGGTGAGGGTGGCGGCGACTGCGATGGGCAGCTTCTTGCTGGCTGTCTGCGTCGTTCTATGTCGGCCCGACATTCGGGAACACCTTGCGTTGGGGACAGGGCATGCTCACACAGCGCGCCATGTTACGAAATGAGCACGGGAACATCACGGGCGAGTGTTGATGCTCACATTTCTGCTGGTGAGGAGGTCGTTACGGAAAGTGATAAGCCGGTGGGTCGTGGACGGTCACGTCGCACTGTCCGTCGAGGTCACCGGTCCCGTCATCGCCAAAGTCGACCAGGAACGGATCTACGAACGGTTCGTGCGCGTGGCCGACGGCGGCGGGGAATACGGGGCTCGATCTGCCTATCGTGCGGACGATCGTGGAAGCGCGCCGCGTCATCGTCACCTTCACGAACACGCCAGGATTCGACACCAAATTCCGCGTCGAGTGCGCTCGTCGACTTGGATGCGTGGACGGTGGCAGAAGGAGAAGGAGCGAATCCTGAGCGCCCATCGTGCCCGGCTGGAGTCGTACAACGTCGAGCTGACGTCAACAAGTACCGCGATGCCGTTCTTGACCGTGGACCGGCTGTACTCCTCGGCAATCCACGCGTGGACCGCCCTGTTGACCACACCGTGAGTGATCATGGCGACCGGAAGATGTCCCAGGGTCGGAGGGCGATCGCTGACGTTCCGACAAGGCTGAGGTCACCTTGGTGATGTTCACAGTGGTGCACGGCCCGAGTTCGGGGGCTGGGCTGCTCGTAGCGAGATTCGCCGCTTGAGGGCAACCCAGGTCTGGGCGCGGGCGTGACCTATGCACGGATGCGGCCGTGACCATGCCGGGTCGCCCTGCGCACACCAAGCTGCTAGTGGAGTTGTTTCGGGGTGGCGCCAAGCGATTCCTCTCCGCCGCCTGGGCTCGTGCCTTGATCGCCACGACCCCGACGAGCTTGCGCGCTGTGGCCGCCTGGTGCTTTCCCAGAGCGTGGTGAGGAGTTTGACTCGTCGACGATCTGGGGAATCTTGAGGATCATCGGAGCACTGGGAGGCATGGTGGGACGCATTCGTCCGTCGAAACCCGTTGCGGTTTTCGGCGCGCTGTTCGGTGTGGCGATACTGGTGTTCGGTGTCGTGCAGATGGGTTCGCGGGCGACGAGCGGGTTCTTCTGGCTGTGGTTGGTGGGTGGTCTCGCGATCATCGGGTTCAACCTGTGGGCGGCGTTCGGTAAGCGGGGGGCGTTGCAGGTGTACGAGGAGGACAAGCCCGGCGACGACGGCAGCCGTTAGGTCGAGGTCCGCGGGACGCACCCGGCGCGGGGCGGGACCTGGTGCGCTGGTCGATGTTGGCGAAAGGCCGGGCACGGCCTTGTGCGGTGAACGCGTTGGTCGTGGTGCGACCGGGGATCACTGGAACAGACGGGCTCATTCGGGGGTTGAGCACGGCATGAGTCAACTCGTGGATCGCACGATCAGCGCCCTGCGCTCGGAGCACGACGTGCTTGCCGACCTCGCCCGAGGCCTCACCGACGACCGGTTGGCCACGCCCAGCGGTGCTGCGGAGTGGACCGTCGCGCAGGTCTTCTCCCACCTCGGCAGCGGTGCGGAGATCGGGCGTGCGCCGATCGCGCGGGCCGCCGGGGAGACCGTGGAGGGTGAGGACAACCAGACCATCTGGGCTCGGTGGGACGCGTCCGCGCCGCGAGCCCAGGTCGAGGGTTTTCTGGAGCACAACGGGCGTTGGCTCGACCTGGTGGAGGCGCTCACCCCGGAGCAGCGCTCGTCGATGACCGTCGATCTCGGGTTCCTGCCGGAGCCGGTTCCGCTGGCGACGGCGCTGGGTATGCGGCTCAGCGAGGTGGCCAACCACTCGTGGGACGTGCGTGTGGCCTTCGACCCGGAAGCCGGGGTGGATGCCGGCTCGGCCGAGGTGCTCCTCGAACTCCTGGCCGGTCCGGTGGGCTTCATGCTGGGCTTCCTCGCGAAGCCGGCTGAGCTCGCGAGCCCGGTGTCCCTCGCTACCACGGGGCCAGGGCTGGTGATCGACGACTCGGTCGCCGTCGTGGGTGTCCTCGAGTCGCCTTCGGCGACGTTCAGCGGGCCGCCGGAAGCGCTGGTCCGGCTGATCAGCGGCCGTCTCAAGGCGCCGTACGACAACGGGGTCACCGTCGAGGGCAACGTCACGCTCGACGACCTGCGTCGGGTGTTCCCCGGTTTCTGACGGAATCTGCTGTCCGGGCTCAGCACGGGCGACGTCGTGCTCGTGCTGAGCCCGGACGTCCGCGGTGGACTTGCTTGCTGGGCATCTTCGGGCGAGTCGGCCGAATCAGTGGACGACTCCGCGGCCCACGTCCTGGTCAGCGACGCGAGCAAGGGGAATCAGGAATCACGTCGTCGGTAGTGGGTCCTGCGTGGTGGGTGGAGGATCTTCTGTCGTGGGTGGCAGGTCCTGCGTGGTGGGTAGCGGGTCCTCGGTCGATGGCGGGGGATCCTGGGTGGTCGGTGGCGGGTCCTGCGTGATGGGTGGGTCCTGCGTGGTGGGTGGTGGGTTCTCGGTCTGTGGTGCGGGGTTTTGGGTCGTTGGCGGCGGGGCCTGGGTCGTCGACGGCGATTGGCGCACCGACGGCTCGGCGTTCGAGGCCGGCGTGCTGGTCGAGCGGGGCGCCGCGGCTGAGGTGTCGGTGGTCGGCAGGCTCGCGTCGGGGGTGTTCGGCTCGGGCTTGGCCTTGCGGGTCGTCGTCTGCGTGGCCGGACCGGGCTGCGGGAGTTGCCGACCAGCAGGCGACTCCTGCTCGACGACCGGTTCCTGGGCGGGAAGCACCTGTGCCGGTTGCTCCGCGGCCACCTGGGTGGCCGGCGCCAGGGCTGAACTGATCGACGCGACGTCGCTCACGGTGTGGATGCCCATGGCGACGAGCCCGCTCACGGCGAGCCCCGCAGCTCCCACCAGGACCCGTGGCCTCAGCACCCGCCGGCGCGCCTTGGACGGCGGCGGCACCACCAACGGGATGTCGGCGACTTCCGGTCGTGCTGGTGGACTGCTCGGCTCGGCGGGAGGCTGTTGGGCGGGGGCCACGCCTTGCACGACGGCGACGGGGACGACAGCCCTGGCGGCGCCCTGCGCGACGGTGCTCTTCGGGTCGCTGTCCACAGCGACGGCGCGACCGAGCTGCTGCGACAGCAGTTGGCTGACCAGCGGAATCCGCGACGACCCGCCGACCAGCAGCACGGCGTCGAGTTCGGACTCCGCGACGCCCGCCGAACGGATGGTGGCGCGCAGCAGTTCGACGGTCTCGTCCAGCGCGGGCCGGATCATCGCCTCGAACTCGCCGCGCACCATTCGCGCCTGGGTGTGCCCGCTGGGCAGCAGCACCGGAATGGTGACCTCGGTGTCCGTGGAGAGACCTTCCTTGGCCTCGGTGCACTCACGGCGAAGCCGTGCCGCGGCGGACATCGCCACCGGGTCGTCCGGAGCCAGGTCGTCGAGTCCTTTTGCGACGGTCGCGCGCAGGTGTTCGAAGACGGCCTCGTCGAAGTCGACGCCGCCGAGCCGGTCGACGCCGGTGGGCTCGCCGAGCAGCTCGAACCGGGTGTCGTCGACCTTGCGGACCACCGCCGCGTCGAACGTGCCGCCGCCGAGGTCGTACACCGCGATGACGCTGCCCGGCTCGACCCGCTCGGTGCTGCTGTAGTCGAACGCCGCCGCCTCCGGCTCGCTGAGCAGTCTCGCGTCACCGAGTCCGACCTCGGACAGCGCTTCGACCAGCAGGCTCTTCTTGTGCTCGCCCCAACCGGCCGGGTGGGTGATGGCGACCTGCTCGGGCGCACCGCCTTCGCGCTCGATCGCCCGGTCGACCACCCAGCGGGCCAACCGGGCGGCCAGTTCGTGGGCGGTGTGCGGCTCGCCCGCGAGCAGCAGCGGGGTCCTGTCGCCGATGCGGCGCTTGAACTCCCTCGCCACGCCGTCCGGAGCGGCGAGCGCGCGGCGCTCGGCCGCGTCGCCGAACAGCACCGCCGCGTCCGGGCCGAAGAACAACACCGAGCTCACCGGGGCGGCCCTGGAGCCGAGCGGCATCACCTCCACCTTCCCCCAGACGCCTGCCTCCCGGCGGCAGATCGCGGCTGCTGTGAACGTCGTTCCGAGGTCTACACCCAGCACGTAGGACATCCGTTCATCCCTCCACCCAGACGCGAAACAGTGACGGACGGTTACCTTGAGCGCGCTGTCGCACCCAGCCGTTCCGGCTCGTCCATCTGGAGTATCGCCACTACTCCCTTCCCCATTACCGCAGGTGGACCCCCAACTTTTTTCAGGCGGCCGCAGCCCGGATCCCCTAACGGGGCGCTCAAATCCCCCATTGGGTGGCTTGGAGAACCGGGGGAACGCACCGATGGCACGTCGGGGCTCGCTACGTAGCGTGATGCGAACTACCCCGAGGAAAGGTGAGACCGATGCCCAACATGAGCCTTCTCCAGTTCATCCTCCAGCTGCTCGGCGACGACGGTGCCCGTGCCGAGTTCACCGCGAGCCCCCACCAGGTGTTGCGGGAGAACGGTTTCGAGGACCTGTGCGCCGCCGACGTGCGAGACGCGCGGCCGCTGATCGTGGACAACGTGCAGACAGCGCAGAGCAACTCCTTCGACCGCGAGCTCAACGGAGGGGGCAACAGCACCCACGTGCACCACACGCCTCCGCCACCTTCGGGCGGCGACGGCGGTCACGGGGGCGACGGCGGTCACGGGGGCGACGGCGGTCATGGCGGTCATGGTGGTGACGGTGGGATGGACGGGGCCATCCAGGAGATCCACTACATCACCCAGAACTACTCGTGGAGCGACAGCCACAACACGGTCCTGGACAACTCCGTGAACCAGAACATCTGGGCGGACGGCGACGTGGTGCAGTGGTTCGACAACGACCCGGTGATCGCCTCGGGCGATGGTGCGGTCGCCGCGGGCGACGACATCGACGGCACCGTGACCACCGGCGACCGCAACGTCGTGGGCGACGGCAACGTGGTGAACCACGTGGGTTCGGCCTCCGCGGCCACCGGCGGCGCCGTGTCGATCGGCGGAGGGGAGGCGTCGGGCGAGTACGAGGCCAACGACTACTCCACCGATGTGGAGGCCTACGGCTCCGGCAACGTCGCGGTGGCCACCAACGGCAGCGACACCCACCAGAACGACTCCCACGACTGGTCGTACGTGGACTCGCACGACACCGACAACAGCGTCGACGTCGACGACTCGTTCAACACCGAGACCGAGACCGAGACGAACACGGACAACAGCGTCGACATCGACGACTCGTTCAACACGGACACCGACACGGACAACAGCGTCGACGTCGATGTCGACGACTCGTTCAACACCGAGACCAACACCGACAACAGCGTCGATGTCGACGACTCGTTCAACACCGAGACCGACACGGACATCGAGACGAACACGGACAACAGCGTCAACGTCGACGACTCGTTCAACTTCGAGCCGGAGACGGACATCGACAACAGCGTCGACGTCGACGACTCGTTCAACGAGACCGACACCGACATCCTGTCCAACAACGACGTCGACGTCGACGACTCGCTCGTCGTCCTCGTCTGAACCACCGGTTCGAGTGGCGGGATGTCCTCGGATGTCCTTCCCTTGGCCACAGCGGTTGGACCGCGTCACCCCGAACGCCTCGGGGTGACGCGGTCGCCGTATGTCCAGTCTGGCGGAGAGGAGCGGCGGTGAGCGGACGCACGCCGATCGAGGTGGTCGACCTCGCGTTGAAGGCCGCGAACGCCTACGGCCGTGATGACCTGGCTGTTCGGCTGGCGCAGACCAGGCAGCGGCTGTTGGACCCGGCTGTGCGCGTGCTCGTCGTGGGGGAGTTCAAACAGGGCAAGAGCCACCTGATCAACGCCATCGTCAACGCTCCGGTGTGCCCGGTGGACGACGACGTGGCCACGTCGGTGCCCACGGTCGTGCGCTACGCGGAGTCCCCGAACGTGGTCCTGGTCGGCGAGACCTCGGTGCGCACCGAAGTGCCGGTGGAGCAGCTCGCCGACCACGTGTCCGAGGCGGGCAACCCCGGCAACCGGCGCGGGCTGCGGCACGCGGAGGTCGGCATCCCGCGGTCGGTGCTCGCCGGTGGTCTGTGCCTGGTGGACACCCCCGGTGTGGGTGGGCTGGGTTCGGTGCACGGCGCGACGACGATGACCGCGCTGCCGTCCGCGGACGCCGTGCTCATGGTCTCCGACGCGGCGCAGGAGTACACGGCCACCGAGCTGGAGTTCCTGCGGCAGGCGGCGCGGGTGTGCCCGACCGTCGTGTGCGTCCTCACGAAGATCGACCTGTACCCGGACTGGCGGCGGATCGCCGAGCGCGACCGCGCGCACCTGGCCGCCGCCGACCTCTCCGCGGACCTGCTGCCGGTGTCCTCGGTGCTGCGCCTGCACGCCGTGCGCGAGGGCGACCAGGCGCTCAACCACGAGTCCGGCTTTCCCCTGCTGCTCAACCACCTGCGCGACCGCATCGTCGGGCGGGCCGCGGAACTGGCCACCCGGTCCGTCGTGCACGACGTGCGCGGGGTGGCCCTCCAGCTCACCACCGCGATGGGGGCCGAGCTGACGGCCCTGCGGGACCCGGACCGCGCCGAGGACCTCCTGTCGGGGCTGCGCGACGCCAAGCGGCGGGCCGACGCCCTGCGGGAGCGCTCGGCGCGGTGGCAGCAGACCCTCAACGACGGTGTCGGCGACCTGATCTCGGACGTCGAGTACGACCTGCGCGACCGGATGCGCAAGATCACGCGGGACGCCGAGGCCGAGCTGGACGGGATCGACCCGATGCTGGTGGAGGAGCAGTTCGTCGGCTGGGTCCTGCAACGGGTGGCCGCCGCCGCGTCGGCGAACTTCGTGTGGACCAACCAGCGCGCCCGGTGGCTGGCCGGACAGGTCGGCGACCACTTCACCGACGACGGTGGCGGGGTGCTGCCGGACCTGCACGCCCACGACCCGGAGGCCCCTCTGAGCCAGACGATCCCGCTCGAGTTCAGCCGGCCGGAGCCGTTCGGGTTCGGACAGAAGCTGATCGTGGGCGTTCGCGGCGGCTACGGCGGCACGCTCATGGTCGGCATGTTGAGCACGATCGGTGGGCTCGCCCTGCTCAACCCGATCTCGGTGGCCGCGGGTGTGCTGCTGGGCCGCAAGATGGTCAAGGACGAACGCAAGCGCATGCTGGAACGCAGGCGGTCGGAGGCCAAGCTGGCCGTGCGGCGCTTCGTCGACGACGTGGTGTTCCAACTCGGCAAGGAGTCGAGGGACGTGCTGCGCGAACTCCAGCGCGACCTGCGGGACCACTTCACCGGCTGCGCCGCGGAACTGTCCCGATCGCTCAGCGAGTCGATGAAGTCCGCGCAGCGCGCGGTCGACTCCGACCGCGGTGAGCGGGACCGGCGGATCCGGGACGTGCGGGCCGAACTGGACCGCATCGCGCACCTCGCCACGGCCGCCGACGCACTGGTCGACCGGGTCGGGATGACGGGGTGAGGGGGAGGAACCACCTCGCCGGTGAGGTGCGCTCCTTGCTGCGCGACGCGATCGAGGTCTACCGGGACGACGTCGAGACCGCCGAGCTGCTGCGCAGGCAGCTCGACCGCATGGACGAGCCGCTGCGGGTGGCCATCGCGGGCAAGGTCAAAGCGGGCAAGTCCACCCTGCTCAACGCGTTGGTGGGGGAGGAGATCGCGCCGACCGACGCGGGCGAGTGCACCCGCGTGGTCACCTGGTACCGGCACGGCCACAGCCCCAGGGTGACCCTCCACCCCCACCACGGGTCGGCCCGGCAACTGCCGGTGAACCGCGTGGACGGCGCACTGCGCATCGACCTCGACGGCATCGCGCCGGACGCCGTCGAACGCCTGTCGGTGGACTGGCCGACGCAGGGGCTGCGGGACACCACGCTCATCGACACCCCCGGCATCGCCTCGATCTCGGGTGACGTCTCCGCGGCGGCCACCCGGTTCCTGGCCCCGGAGGACGAGCCGAGCGACGCGGACGCGGTGATCTACCTGATGCGCCACCTGCACAGCGCCGACCTGGGGCTGCTGGAGTCGTTCCACGACCGCGGCGTGGCCAGGGCGACCCCCGTCAACACCATCGCCGTGCTCTCCCGCGCGGACGAGGTGGGCGCCGGCCGGATCGATTCCCTGATGTCCGCACGGCGGATCGCCCAGCGGTACCGCTCGGATCCGCGGCTGCGCAAGCTGTGCCAGACCGTGGTTCCGGTGGCCGGGCTGATCGCGCAGACCGCTCGCACGCTTCGGCAGGACGAGTTCGCGGCGCTCGCCGCACTCGCGGCGGCGCCGCGCGCCGAGGTCGAGGCGGCGATGCTGTCGGTGGACAGGTTCACCCGTGCCGGGCCGGACCACGCGCGGCTGCTCGCGAGGTTCGGGCTCTTCGGGATCCGCCTCGCCATGGTGCTCATCCGGCAGGGTTTCGACGACCCCGCGCGCCTGGCCGCCGAACTGGTGCGCCGCAGCGGTCTGGACGAGCTGCGCGAGACGCTGTCCGTCCTGTTCGCCGAGCGGCGCGACCTGCTCAAGGCGCGTTCGGCGTTGCTGGCCCTGGACACGGTGCTGCGGGGGTGCCGGAACCCGGAGGCGGCGGCGCTGCTGACCGCCGTCGAACGCGTGCTGGCCGACGCGCACGAGTTCGCCGAACTCCGCGCGATCGGTGTGGTGCGTTCGGGGACGGTGGACATGCCCGCCGACGCGAAGGCGGAGGCCGAACGGCTGCTCGGCGGGGCGGGGGGCGCCGCGTGGTCCCGGCTCGCCCTGCGACCTGGCGCGACGCAGGACGAACAGCGCGAGGCCGTGGTGCTGGTGCTGGCGCGCTGGCAGCGCTGGGCGGAGAGCCCCATGTCCAGCCGGGCCTTCGTCGAACTGGCGCGGATCGTGGTGCGCAGTTGCGAAGGTGTGGTGAGCAGGCTCGGCGACTAGGCCGTGTCCCGTGCGGCGAGCTGGAGCCTCAGCTGCGCCAGCAGGTCGGCGCGGTTGCCCGCGCCGATGCGCCGCCTGATGCGGGCGATGTGGTGCTCCACGGTCTTGGCCGAGATGAACAGCCGTTCGCCGATCTGCCGGTGGGTCAGGCCCGCCACGACGAGTTCGGCCACTTCGAGCTCGCGGTCGCTGAGATCGGGACCGGGCCGGTCGCTTCGCGGGCAGGTGGAGTTGGTGGGCGCGGCGGCGTCCCTGATGTCCCGGCTCTCCCTGTTCTCCCTGTTGTCCCGCAACGAGCGAGCGCACGTGAGCAACGTGCTCATCGCGCGGCGATCCGGAGTGCGGATGGCCGCCTGCCCGGCGAGTTGGGAGGCGTCCCACGTCAGGCCCACCTCCTGCATCGCGCGCGCGGCCTTCTGCACCGCGAGGACGTCCACGTCGCCCGCGAGGACCCGCAGCCAGCAGTGGACCGCTTCGGCCAGGGTGGCGGCGAGCGGGGTGCCGTCGGCCATGGCCTTCATGAGCGACGCGTGGTGCAACGCCTTGGCCGGTGATCCCGCCGCGATCGCGGCCTGCGCGGCGTACCAGTGCAGCGGGGCGCTCCACAGCGGCGGTCGGCCGAGGTGGTCCAGCAGCGTCTCCGCGTCCGCCAGGTGGGGGGCCACCCAGGTTTCCTTGCGCAGGCGCGCGGCGACCACCGCGATTTCCCCGATCGGTTGCAGCACGTACAGGTCCACCGGGCACCGCATGATCGCGTCGCGTGCGCGGGGCCAGGCGCTCAGGAGATCGGCGTGCTCCCCGAGCCGTCGAGCGACACCGATCTCGATCGCCGCCGCGAACAGCTCGTCGCGCGGATCCGCGGCCGGGCGTCCCACGGCGGCTTCCCGCAGCTCGGCGCTCGCGCGCCCCAACTCGCCGCCCAGCATGTACGCCCACGCCCGGAGGAGCCGGTAGCGGGTCAGCTCCACGGAACCGCGAGGGTGGTTGTCGATCGCTCGGGTCAGCGCGGCTGTCGCGATGTCCAGTTCACCCAGGTGCACGGCCACCAGCGCGGCCAGGGCGACGGGCGTGTCCGGGAGCAGCTCGGCCCGCCCGCCGGGCTCGACCAGCGCGTCGGCGCGGAGCAGTTCCGACAACGCGCACACCGGCGAGCCGACGACCGAGTCGACCACGCCGCGCGCCATCAGCGAACGCACCGCGCTGCCGACCGTCGGGTGGTCCTCGTCGGCCGTGTCGATCAACTTCCTGGCCTGGTCGAGTCGACCGAGTCCGACCAGCAGCGGCACGGCGCTGGTGGACGGGACCGACCACTGGTAGAGGGAGGCGCTCGCGGCGGGCATTCCCCGGTGCGCCAGCGCCGTGGCGGTGACGGCCGCGGCCAGCGCGTGCGCCTGCCCCTGCTCGTCCGGTCGTTCGAGGACTTCCTCGGCCAGCCTCAACGCCGTGTCGAGGTCGCCGGACAACGCCGCGGCTTCGGCTCGACGGGAGCCGAGGTCCGAGGCGGACGCGCCCGCGGCCACGGCCGCCGTGTACAGCTCGGCCGCCAACGCGGGCTCGCTGAGGTGGACCTCGTCCCCGGCGGCCTCCAACGCGGAGGCCGCCCGGACCCCGTGCGCACCGCTCTCCAGCAGCAACCGCCCCACCGTCATCACGGATCCGCCTTGGTCCATCGGCGCGAACGCCACGCGTTGCCGCAGCTCCAGCAGCTCCGAGGCGGGGATCTGCTGGAGTACGGCCTCCCTGGCCAGCTCGACCACGGTCCCGGCGCCGGTGAGCAGGCCCGTGGACCACGCTCCCTGGGCGGCCGCCGCGACCTCCTCCCCGTCGGTCCCGAGCACCGGCGCCAAGGCGTCCACCGTGGCGCCGCACCCCAGGGCGATGGCGGCGAGCACCTGGCGCACCGCCGCGGGTGCCCTGCCGACCTCGCGCCGCACCTGTTCCAGCACGTCGACGGGAATCGGTCCGCCGTCACGCAGTGTCGTCGCGACCTGGACGACCAGTGACGGCATACCACCCGTCTGCGCCCACACGCGGTCCACGAACTCCTCCGACGGGTCCGCGTCCACCAGAGCGGCGATCCGCTCCGCCACCGCGGCACGGGTGAGAGGCTCCAGCCGCACGAGGGGCTGGGTCCACGCGAAGGACCGCAGGGGGGACAGGAGCGGCCACGGGCGGTGCGCGACCACCAGCCTCGTGCGACCGTCCTCGGCCAGGCGGGCGAGCCTGCCCAGCTCGGCGTCCCCGAGCTCGTGCGCGTCGTCGACCAGGACGACCCCGTCGCCGCCGGTCGCGTCGAAGATCGTCGACAGGACCGAGAGCAACGCGGTCTTGCCGGCTCCACCGGGACCGGAGACGGCGACCACCCGCGCCGCCCGCGGGTCGGCCGCGACCTCGTCGCACAGCCGCTGCGCGGCGGCACAGCCCGCGAGCACCCCGTGCGCGGATTCGATGACCGACGTCAGTCCGTGATGTTCCAAAGGATCTCCTCGGCGGCGGCGAACTGAGTCCACTCACCCACGTATCGCGTGGGGGTGCCGAGGCGTTAGTGGTTGGTCGAACACGTTTGGGGGCAACAATATTTTTCACATCTTGACCGCCGGCTTCTCGGTGAACGTCCATTGTGTATCCAATCTTGTAGCCCGCCCGGTG
>DATMCA010000124.1:0-3612 GCA_035559015.1 Umezawaea sp.
TTCTGCGGCCCCTTCTGCGGCCCTTGGTGCGGCGGCGGTGGGGGCACACGGTTGGCCGCGGCCTGCGGGGCCTCGTTGCCGCGATCACGTCCGGGGCGGTTCAGCATGGCCGTAGTCAACCCGAAGATGCGCACGACGAATGAGCCGATCAGCGCAATCGGGAAGAATCCGAGGAGCAAATGGCCCACCAGCGTCACCGGCAGCAACGACGTGGCGACCAGGAGCACCAGGAACGGGGGCCAGAAGACCCGGCGCGGCCAGTTCGGGCCGAGCCGGAACGCCGAGCCGGCCTGCATCATCACGAACAGCAGGCACAGCAGCGCCAGTACCGCGGTGATGCCCCCGGCCACCAGGAACACGACTCGCGTGCCCGCCGGATCGCCGATGATCGTGCCGATGGACCGCGCGCCCACCAGGTAGTCGTACTGCGTGAACACGCCGCACGGCGTGTCGTCCAGCGACTGCGTGCCGCTGACCGTTCGACGGCGCAACGCGCTGTCCGCTCCGGAGAACAGCAGCCACGGCAGCACCAGCGTGCTGCTCACCCCGAGCGCCGCGAAGATCGCCCCGGCCACCGGACCGTAGGAGTTGCCCACGACCCGCCGAACCGTGATCGCCAGCAGCGCCGCGATCGTCGGCAGCAGCCCGGCGGCAGCACCCAACGCCGTCACGGACCACGCCCAGTCGCCGGGGCAGAGCGGCAGTGCCCAGCCGTGCAGCCATTCGAGCAAGGACTCGGCCAGCCCCACGACCTCCACCACCCCTCTCGACAGCCCCCACCCTATGCGGGCGGCGGTTCACCGGTGGCCGCTCGGTCGGAAATTCACCAGCGGGTCGTAACGACGAATCCGGTACCCGACAGGTCCTCAATGGACGTCGCGCACCTGCTCAGCCCGGACGCGACCACTCACCAACCCCGCCACGCCCCACCCGACCACTGGTTTTGCCACCGCGATAAGCCCCACACCCGTGCAACCTGCACGGACGTACCGCTATCGCAACATTTCGCCCTCGAACCGCCAATGGGCAGAAGTCCCGAGAACGAAACGGATCGACCACGAATCGACGCCGCGCGAAAAGTCTGGTTCGCACGAGGAAATTCCCGGCCCAACCACGAAAACCGCACCTCCAGACCGACCGGTCCAGCCAGGAAAACACCCCGACCGCCCAGCACGAAAACAGCCACGACGTGATCCACATCGCACTCTTCCCGACTGCCGGACCCGAGGCCTTCACCAACGGCGCGAAGACGTCGCCGCGCACATCCTCTCCAGCCACACCACCGAAGACTTCGCGTGGCGACTGCCCGTCGACCTGGAACAGCACCGCCCGACCGGGTCGTCGAGTCCTACGGCACCTCCTCCGCCCGCCGGCGCGAGTTCACCAGGTCCTGGGGCCAACCGACCCAGCTGCCCGCCTCCACCCTGTTCTCCCGCTTGGAGAACAGGCGGGACAGACCGACGTTCCGCCCCGCACAGCCCGTTCCTCGACGCGGCCACAGTGGAGAAGGCCGGCCGCCCCAGAACTTCGGCCGGCCTTTCGGGGACCCCCGCACACGCAGATGGGCCGAACCCGGCTTACCGGATTCGGCCCATCTGGTGTTCGTGCAAGTACTTCTCTGGTGGAGCTGCGGGGAATCGAACCCCGGACCTTCTCGATGCGAACGAGACGCGCTACCAACTGCGCTACAGCCCCTCGTTGTCGTGCCAGAGAAGCATATCAGTAGCGCGAGGGTGGTTTTGCCACCCCCCTCTATTCGCCCGCGGCCCGCCGGTAGCGCAGGTACTGCGGGCCTTCGAGCTCCACGAACACCGGGTCCTCGTCGTCCGCCTCGACCACGATGGTGCCGGGTCGGGTGCGGTGCTGGAACCGGGGTTGGGGGGCCAGGCCGGTCTCCTCGGGCTGTTCGGGCTCGGGGGCCGCCTGCTGTTCGGTGGCGCGCGGCTGCTCGGCCGGGGGCCGGGCGGACGGGGCCTGGGCCTTGACGCGGCGGCGGGCCTGGGCGAGGCGGGCCTGGCGACGGGCGCGGATGTCCTCTTCGATGCGGACCTGGCGGCGCAGGTAGACGAGGTAGCCGACGAGGGCCAGGTCGACCGCGGCGTGACCCCACCAGACGACCGGGTAGAGGATGCCCGCGAGCAGGCCGGTCACCACGGAGGCGATCAGCATGAACGCGACGACCCGGCGGCGGAACGCGTAGCGGGCCTGGGCCACGATGCGCGCGGTCTCGGCGTCGAAGCCGCCTCGGCCCGGTCGGTACGGGCGGTGCACGACGTCGTCGTCGAGGTACTCGTCGTAGTCGTCGTCGAAGTCGGCTTCGAACTCGTCGATGAGTTCGTCGTCGTCGGCGTCAGGCATGGCGTGCTCCTCTTCCATGCTGCCGCGCGTGCTCCCCGCTCGCGTGTTCCGGGCGTCCGAGTCCGCGGTGCGAGCAACTTCCGTGCGCTTGCGGGCGACCATCGGCACGAGGACGACCAGCCAGGCAACTACGAGCCCGACGATGATCAACGAACTGGGCATCCCCGTCACCTCCCCCTGCCAGCAAGCGGAACGCGTCGTGCGTTCGCCACGCTAGTCACAACAGTCACACCTGTGTCGGAGGCTCGCCGGGTGCCGTACGTACGAAGGTGTGCTTTATCACCCACTTTCGGGTGAGCCCTTTACGGCAGTCGGACGCTGTGCTCAGGGGATTTGGGCGTTGCCCTGCGCGACCAATCGGCGCACTAGGCCTTCCGGGGACGCCTCTTCACTCGTCATCGCATAGCAGTAGTGATCACGCCGGGCGTGCGCGACGTCGAGGTAGCGCTGGAAGAGCCCCTCCTCGCGGAACCCGGCCTTGCCGAGGACCCGCAGGCTGGCGGCGTTCTCGGGCCGCACGGTGGCTTCCAGGCGGTGCAGCCCGGCCTCGTTGAAGCAGTGGTCAACCACCAGCGCGAGCGCGGCCGTGGCCACGCCCCCCTTGGCCCGGTCGGCGGCGACCCAGTAGCCGACCCACGCCGAGCGCAGCGAGCCGCGAACGATGTTGCCGACGGTGATCTGGCCCGCCAGCTCACCGTCCACGGTGATCACGAACGGCAGGGCCTGACCGCGGCGGGCGAGCGCCCGAAGGGAGGACCACTGCGTCGGCCACGACAGCACGGAGTTGCGCTCGTGCCAGCCGTCGGTGGCGGTGGGCTCCCAGTTCTCCAGGTAGGCGCGGTCGCGGAGCCGGATGCGGCTCCACGTGCCGCCGTCGAACAGCTTGGGCGGTCGCAGTGCGACGACGCCCGCCGGCACCCGCAGCGGGCCGAGTTTGGCCGGCCAGCCGGGGTGCCTGCTGGACTCCAGGTGGAACGTGGCGCTCATCCGCGCTGGGCTAGGAAGCTGACGAACACTTCCTCGCCGACGGCGACGTCGGTGACGTCCTCGTCGAGCATGATCAGGCAGTTCGCCTCGGCCAACGACGCGAGCAGGTGCGAACCGGACGTGCCGAGCGGCTGGACCAGGTACTCGCCGTTCTCGGCGTCGCGCAGGAGCTGGCCGCGCAGGAAGCCGCGGCGGCCCTTGGTGGACGTCAGCGGCGACAGCAGCCGGGCCGCGACGGCGCGCCGGTACGGGTTGCGCTTGCCGAGG
>DATMCA010000125.1:0-5117 GCA_035559015.1 Umezawaea sp.
TCGGGCGGGGCGGGCCGCGGCGGTGCCGGCGTAGTCCGCATACCGGGACCTCGCACGTGGGACCGGTCGGCGCCCGGGTACCCCGTTTTGACCCCGGTCGACGAAGCGAGGTATCTTTGGTACTCGTGCCCGACCCATGTCGGGCCGCTCCGTGTGCCTATGCATCGGCAACGCCCCCTAGTGGCGGTGCCGGTTTGCCTGAAGCACCGGTGTCCTCCACTCGCTGGAACACCTGCGGTGTTACCTGCGGACCTTGGGATCCGGGCGACACGCCCGACCTCGGGTGCAGAGAGGGATCAAGTAAACAGAGCTCGCCAGCACGTGTGACGAGACGCAACAACGGAAGAAGCAGCCGGCGTATGCCAACGATCCAGCAGCTGGTCCGCAAGGGCCGCACTGACAAGGTCGCCAAGCAGAAGACCGCGGCCCTCAAGGGGAGCCCGCAGCGGCGCGGTGTGTGCACCCGCGTCTACACCACGACCCCGAAGAAGCCCAACTCGGCGCTCCGCAAGGTTGCCCGCGTGAAGCTGACCAGTGGCATCGAGGTCACCGCCTACATCCCCGGCGAGGGTCACAACCTGCAGGAGCACTCGATGGTGCTCGTGCGCGGCGGTCGTGTGAAGGACCTGCCGGGTGTTCGCTACAAGATCATCCGCGGTTCCCTGGACACCCAGGGCGTGAAGAACCGCAAGCAGGCTCGCAGCCGTTACGGCGCGAAGAAGGAGAAGAGCTAATGCCCCGCAAGGGACCGGCCCCGAAGCGGCCGCTGATCTCCGACCCGGTCTACAGCTCTCCGCTGGTGACCCAGCTCATCAACAAGGTGCTGGTCGACGGCAAGCGCTCGGTCGCCGAGAAGATCGTCTACGAAGCGCTCGAGGGTGCTCGCGAGAAGACCGGCACCGACCCGGTCGTCACGCTGAAGCGCGCTCTGGACAACGTCAAGCCGACCCTTGAGGTGCGCAGCCGCCGCGTTGGTGGCGCCACCTACCAGGTGCCGGTCGAGGTTCGTCCGTCGCGCTCCACCACGCTGGCGCTCCGCTGGCTCATCACCTTCTCCCGGCAGCGCCGTGAGAAGACGATGGTCGAGCGTCTGATGAACGAGCTGCTCGACGCGAGCAACGGCCTCGGCGCGAGCGTCAAGCGTCGCGAGGACACGCACAAGATGGCCGAGTCCAACAAGGCCTTCGCTCACTACCGCTGGTGATGTGAAGCCCGGCCCGCGACATGCGGGTCGGGCTCTCCCAGCCCTAGGTGAGCGCTGCTACCAGCTGCTCAAAGACAGGGGAAGACACCCGTGGCACAGGAAGTGCTCACCGATCTGGCCAAGGTCCGCAACATCGGGATCATGGCGCACATCGACGCGGGCAAGACCACGACGACCGAGCGAATCCTCTTCTACACGGGGAAGAGCTACAAGATCGGCGAAGTGCACGACGGCGCTGCGACGATGGACTGGATGGAGGAGGAGCAGAAGCGCGGCATCACGATCACGTCCGCCGCGACGACCTGCTTCTGGAAAGACCACCAGATCAACATCATCGACACGCCGGGCCACGTGGACTTCACGGTCGAGGTCGAGCGTTCGCTGCGCGTTCTCGATGGCGCCGTTGCCGTGTTCGACGGCAAGGAAGGCGTCGAGCCCCAGTCCGAGCAGGTCTGGCGGCAGGCGACCAAGTACGACGTGCCCCGCATCTGCTTCGTCAACAAGATGGACAAGCTGGGCGCGGACTTCTACTTCACCGTGCGCACCATCCAGGAGCGGCTCGGCGCCAAGCCGCTGCCGATCCAGCTCCCCATCGGCTCGGAAGGCGACTTCATCGGAGTCGTCGACCTCGTCGAGATGCGCGCCCTCACGTGGCGCGGCGAGGTGGAGAAGGGTGACGACTACACCATCGAGGCCATCCCGGCCGACATGGAGGAGGTCGTCGCGGAGTTCCGCGAGAAGCTGATCGAGGCCGTCGCCGAGACCGACGACGACCTGATGGAGCTGTACCTCGCGGGCGAGGAGCTGACCGTCGCGCAGATCAAGACGGGCATCCGTCGGATCGTGACGAACCGCTCCGCGTACCCCGTGCTCTGCGGTTCCGCGTTCAAGAACAAGGGCGTCCAGCCCATGCTCGACGCGGTCATCGACTACCTCCCGTCCCCGCTGGACGTGCCGCCGGTCGAGGGCACCCTGCAGGACGGCGTCACGCCGGCGTTCCGCAAGCCTTCGAAGGAGGAGCCGTTCGCGGCCCTCGCCTTCAAGATCGCGGCGCACCCGTTCTTCGGCAAGCTGACCTACATCCGGGTCTACTCGGGTCGGCTCTCCGCGGGCACCCAGGTCATCAACTCGACCAAGGACCGCAAGGAGCGCATCGGGAAGCTCTTCCAGATGCACGCCAACAAGGAGCAGCCCGTGGATGAGGCCCAGGCGGGCCACATCTACGCGGTGATCGGTCTCAAGGAGACCACCACCGGCGAGACCTTGTCGGACTCGCAGAACCCGATCGTCCTTGAGTCGATGACGTTCCCCGACCCGGTGATCCGGGTCGCGATCGAGCCGAAGACCAAGGCCGACCAGGAGAAGCTGGGCACGGCGATCCAGAAGCTGGCCGAGGAGGACCCGACCTTCCAGGTCCAGTTGGACGAGGAAACGGGTCAGACGATCATCGCGGGCATGGGCGAGCTGCACCTCGAGGTGCTCGTCAACCGCATGAAGTCGGACTACAAGGTCGAAGCGAACATCGGCAAGCCTCAGGTGGCGTACCGGGAGACCATCCGCGGAACCGTGGAGAAGTACTCCTACACCCACAAGAAGCAGACCGGTGGCTCCGGCCAGTTCGCCAAGATCCTCATCACCCTGTCGCCTCTGGAGAGCACCGACGGTGCCCTCTACGAGTTCGACAACAAGGTCACCGGTGGCCGCATCCCCAGGGAGTACATCCCCTCGGTGGACGCGGGCGCCCAGGACGCCATGCAGTACGGCGTGCTGGCGGGCTACCCGCTGGTGGGCATCAAGCTGACCCTGCTCGACGGTGCGTACCACGAGGTCGACTCCTCCGAGATGGCGTTCAAGATCGCGGGTTCCATCGCGCTCAAGGAAGCCGCTCGGAAGGCCAACCCCGTGCTCCTCGAGCCGGTCATGGCGGTCGAGGTGACCACGCCCGAGGACTACATGGGCGACGTCATCGGTGACCTCAACTCCCGCCGTGGTCAGATCCAGGCCATGGAGGAGCGCAGCGGCGCCCGCATCGTCAAGGCGCTGGTTCCGCTGTCGGAAATGTTCGGGTATGTCGGCGACCTGCGGTCTCGCACCCAGGGTCGCGCGAACTACTCGATGGTGTTCGACTCCTACGCCGAGGTTCCGACCAACGTGGCGAAGGAAATCATCGCGAAGGCGACGGGCGAGTAACCCAAACCGGAGCACCGCAGTTCTAGCGGGCTCTCCGGGGGTCTCCCTGGGGTCCGCACAATCGACCCTGACGTGTAGTCCGGCGGGCGCGAAGCCGCCCGCCGGACAAGCAATACGAAGTCCAGGAGGACAATCCAGTGGCGAAGGCGAAGTTCGAGCGGACGAAGCCGCACGTCAACATCGGCACCATCGGTCACATCGACCATGGCAAGACCACGCTGACTGCTGCTATTTCCAAGGTTCTGCACGACAAGTTCCCGGACCTGAACCAGGCGTCCGCGTTCGACCAGATCGACAAGGCGCCGGAAGAGAAGCAGCGCGGCATCACGATCTCGATCGCGCACATCGAGTACCAGACGGAGAAGCGCCACTACGCGCACGTCGACTGCCCCGGTCACGCGGACTACATCAAGAACATGATCACGGGTGCGGCGCAGATGGACGGCGCCATCCTGGTCGTGGCCGCGACCGACGGCCCGATGCCGCAGACGAAGGAGCACGTGCTCCTGGCCCGCCAGGTCGGCGTGCCCTACATCGTCGTCGCGCTGAACAAGTCCGACATGGTGGACGACAAGGAGATCCTGGAGCTCGTCGAGCTCGAGGTCCGCGAGCTGCTCTCCGAGTACGAGTTCCCGGGCGACGACCTCCCCGTGGTTCGCGTCTCCGCGCTCAAGGCCCTCGAGGGCGACGCCGAGTGGGCTGAGAAGCTCCTCGGCCTGATGGACGCCGTCGACGAGGCCATCCCGGAGCCGGAGCGCCAGGTCGACCGTCCGTTCCTCATGCCCGTCGAGGACGTCTTCACGATCACCGGCCGCGGCACCGTGGTGACCGGTCGCATCGAGCGCGGCATCCTCAAGGTCAACGAGGAGATCGAGATCGTCGGTATCCGCGAGAACTCGCGCAAGACCACGGTCACCTCGATCGAGATGTTCAAGAAGTTCCTCGACGAGGGCCGCGCGGGCGACAACGCCGCGCTGCTGCTCCGCGGCATCAAGCGCGAGGAGGTGGAGCGCGGCATGGTCATCGTGAAGCCGGGCACCACCACCCCGCACACCGAGTTCGAGGCGCAGGTGTACATCCTCTCGAAGGACGAGGGTGGCCGCCACACGCCGTTCTTCAACAACTACCGCCCGCAGTTCTACTTCCGCACCACGGACGTGACCGGCGTCGTTGACCTCCCCGAGGGCACCGAGATGGTCATGCCGGGTGACACCACGGGCATGACGGTGAAGCTGATCCAGCCCATCGCCATGGACGAGGGCCTGCGTTTCGCCATCCGCGAGGGTGGGCGCACCGTGGGTGCGGGCTCGGTCACCAAGATCATCAAGTAAGTGATCCTGGTCTAATTCCAGACCCCGATTTGGACCGCCGCACACCCGTGTGGCATCCTTAACGGGTTGCTCGTCGGGGCGGCCGCGTTCGTAAGAATTCGGCCGCCCCGTCACGAGCGGTCCGCGCCCTGAGTCATTGGACATCGGTTAATCCCGCTGGCTGATCAGGGTGCTGCGGGTCAGGCAAGACCCATCCCACGGAGTTATCTCAGTGGGACCGGCTTATGCATCGGGCGCGACACGCCCGACCGCGTGGACCGGGCACCGTGACATTTGAACAGGGGCGGAGCGCGCCAAGGGTCCCCAGTGACCCCCATTAGGCACCGCACCGCAGCGGTACGAGAAGCAGAGGAACGGCAAGCCACTATGGCGGGACAGAAGATCCGCATCCG
>DATMCA010000126.1:0-3510 GCA_035559015.1 Umezawaea sp.
CTTCCTGCACGCGACCTTGTCCGAGGACAAGAAGCGGACCTGCGTGGAGGTGGAGCCGCCGCGCCAGGAGCAGGGCGAGGACCACGAGGCCGCCTGCCACTTCGCGCAGGTCAGGCAAGTCCTCTGAGCACACCGCCAGCGGTGTCAGAGTTTTCCGGACGCGGGGCGTCCGGGCGCACGAACCGGGCCACGACCGACGCGGCCAGGCATGAGGGAGGTTCACGACAGTGAGTCGACGTGTATTGGTCAGGGCAGCCGCGCCGGTGGCCGCGCTGGCACTGGCGCTGGCCGCGTGCGGCAGCGGGCCGACCGGGGGCGACCAGGGTCTCAAGGGCGCTGACCAGCAGGTGCAGGGCAAGGACGACATCAACCCCGTCGAGGCGTCCAAGCTGAAGGACGGCGGCGAGTTCAAGTGGCCCGTCGACTCCCTGGCGGACAACTGGAACTACTACAACGTGGACGGCACGGTCGCGAGCGGCGCCCGCATGATCAACGCCGTCATCCCCAGCGTCTTCGTGCAGAAGGCCGACGCGTCGATCGCCCTGAACAAGGACGTGGTCGAGGACGCGACGGTCACCTCGCAGGACCCGCAGGTCATCACGTACAAGATCAACCCGAAGGCCAAGTGGAGCGACGGCACGGCCATCTCGTGGGAGGACTTCGCCGCTCAGGCGAAGGCCAACAACGGCACCGACGTGGCGTACCTGACCTCGTCGACGACCGGCTACGAGGACATCGAGAAGGTCGAGAAGGGCGCGAACGACCAGGAGGCGAAGGTCACCTTCAAGAAGAAGTTCGCGGAGTGGAAGAGCCTCTACGCGCCGCTGTACCCGAAGTCGCTCAACGCCACGGCCGACGAGTTCAACAAGGGCTGGGTCGACGGCCCGAAGGTCACCGCGGGTCCGTTCAAGATCGGCACGATCGACCAGACCGGCAAGCTGGTCACCGTGGTCCGCGACGACGCGTGGTGGGGTGAGAAGCCGAAGCTGGAGAAGATCACGTTCCGCGTGATCGACCGCACGGCCCTCGCCGACTCGCTCGCCAACGGTGCCATCGACTGGTACGACATCGGCTCCAACGTCGACCTGTTCAAGCGCGCGCAGCAGACGCCGGGCATCAAGATCCGCCAGGCCGTCACGCCGGACTACAACCACCTGACGTTCAACGGTGCCGCCTCCGCCGTCATGAGCGACGCCAAGGTGCGCACCTCGGTCATGCAGGGCATCGACACCGCGACCATCGCGAAGGCGATCCTCGGCCCGATCCAGCCCGACCCGAAGGTCCTCGGCAACCACATCTTCCTGTTGGGCGCCAAGGAGTACAAGGACAACTCGGCGGTCGCCAAGTTCGACAAGGAAGCCGCGAAGAAGGGTCTGGACGACGCGGGCTGGAAGCTCGAGGGCGACGTCCGCAAGAAGGACGGCAAGGACCTCGCGATCCGCTTCGTGATCCCGACGCCGAACCCGACCTCCGACCAGGTCTCCAAGCTGGTGCAGACGCAGCTCAAGGAGGTCGGCGTCAAGGTCGACATCCAGACCGTGCCGTCGGCGGACTTCTTCAAGTCGCACATCAACGTCGGTGACTTCGACATCACCTCGTTCCGCTGGTTGAGCACCGCGTTCCCGATCAGCTCCTCGAAGTCGATCTACGGGCTCGACGAGGCCAACGTGAACCAGAACTACGGTCGCGTCGGCAACGCGGAGATCAACAAGCTGTTCGACGAGGCCAACAGCGAGCTGGACGACACCAAGCGCGCCGACCTGGCCAACAAGATCGACGAGGAGATCTGGAAGTCCGGCCACCAGCTGCCGATCTTCCAGAGCCCCGGCGCCGTCGCCGTCCGCGAGAACATCGCGAACTTCGGCGCCGTCGGCTTCGCGAACTCCCCGTACGACTACATCCACATCGGCTTCACCAGCTAGTCGCACCACCGCTCACGCGTCGGCCCGGCAGGCGATCCGCCCGCCGGGCCGACGCGCGTGAACCCCCGGAAGGAGGAGCCGTGACCACCAGGGCTCCGCTGCGCGTTCGGGCCGTGCGCCACGGTCTGGCCGCGACCGCCGTCGTGCTGCTGCTCTGCGCCGGCATCGCGGTCGCCTCGTTCCTGTCGTACACGTCCGCCTCCGGGCGGATCGGGGAGATGACCGGCCGGGCCGACGGCCAGGTGGTGCGGGTCGGCGGGAACACCGTCGAGCTGACCTGGCCGCTGCCGGACGGCACGTACACCAAGGCGCTGGTCGAGGTCCCCGGCAAGACGCCTCCGCTCGGCCAGCGGACGCAGGTCGCGTACGACCCGGCCCACCCGGACCGCGTCGTGATGCCCGGCGCGGACCTGCTCGTGCAAGCGGACCGGGCGTTGAGCGGTCTCGCGTTCACGGCCGCCGTCGTGCTGCTGGTGCTCCTGGCCACCGCCTGGCGGCTGGTCTCGCGCGCCCGCGCGGCACGGGCACCGGGGCGCAAGGCGGAGGTGCGCCGGATCCGCGTGCAGTCCGGGCTGATCGTGCGCTCGTGGCTGGAGGTCGACGGGCCCCGCGAGCGCTGGATCCCGGTGTACTACGACCCCGCGCTGGTCGCGATGCCGTCACCCGCGCCCGTCGTGCTGCACGGCGAGCGGATCGTCGTGGTCGACTTCGGCGACGTCCGCCTGTACCCGTCGGGGCTCGCGACGTCGAAGCACCCGCGCGGCCGACGGGGCGACAGTCCGGCGGTGCCCGACCCGGACGTCGTGCGCGCGGCCGCCGAAGCCGGGTGGACGCGGCAGCTGCGCGCGGACGCCGTACTGGTGATCCCGGCGCCGTTCATCGGCCTGTTCTGGACCTACCTCGACGGCAGCGGCTTCAACGGCTGGCTGGCCGCGACCCTGGTCACCGCCGGGATGGGCCTGTGGGTCGCCGCTTGGCGGGGCGCCGACCCGTCCTGATCGCGGTTGCCCTCCACGGGCGTGGGGGACGATCCTCTGGATGTCCGTTTCGTCCCCTTGTGGGAGGCTCGCCGTGTTCACCTCCGCGTTCCCCACCCTGACCACCGCCGACCTGGACAGGTCGCTCGGCTTCTACCGGGACCTGCTCGGCTTCGAGCTGACCTACCGCTTCCCGGAGGAGGGACGGCCGAGCTACGTGAGCCTGAGGCTCGGCGACTCGGAGATCGGCCTGGGCGAGGACACCGGCATGCCGACCGCGACGACCGCCCACTTCCAGCTGTGCGTCTACGCGGACGACTGCGTCAAGGCCGTCGAACACCTGCGCGCCCGCGGCGTCACCGTGCTGACCGAGCCCGTGGTGCAGCCGTGGGGTGAGCGGATGGCGGTCGTGACCGACCCGGACGGCCACCGCGCCGTCATCCTGTCGCAGGAGGGGTGACCGCCCGCCACCCGATCCATCAGCCGGGCACGACCACGGGCACGCGGTCGATGGCCGGGGGTGGTTCCGGTGGGGTGCCGTCGCCGAACGGGGAGCCGCCCAGTTGGTCGCGGAAGTGCGGGGTGAGCCAGGCGGCCGGGTCGGGGCCCGC
>DATMCA010000127.1:0-3086 GCA_035559015.1 Umezawaea sp.
TCGGGCAGGGCTTTCGGGCACTGCCTTTTAGCCCGATAAAGGGGCAAATCTAGGGGCCCCAAGTCAAATCGGCCACCCACGCTGGTACTCCCAGCCACAGTGCCCACCGCTGGTACCCGCAGCCTCAGCTGGTACCCACAGCCCACAACAAAACGGGCCGACCCCCACAGGAATCGGCCCGCCCCTCACTCCTTGGACGAATCCCCATCACCCAGGTCGTCATCAAGATCCTCATCATCATCCTCACGAGGAGCCTTGTAAGGATCAGCCTCCCCAGCAGGCTCAGCCCCGATCGCGATCTTCGCGACCTTCTCGTCCCGCCGCCGTGCCCGAGCCAGGAGCTCTTCCATCCTCCGAGCCTCATCCGGCACCGTGTCCGTCATGAACGCCAACGTGGGCGTGAACCGCACCCCCGTCTGCGCCCCGACCATGCTCCTCAGCACACCCTTGGCGCTCTCCAGCGCCATGGCTGCCCCGGCGTAGTCCGGCTCGGTGTCGAGCTTCTCACCGAGCACGGTGTAGTACACGACGGCGTCGTGCAGATCCCCGGTCACCTTCGTGTCGGTGATCGTCACCCGAGCGAGCCGCGGGTCCTTGACCTCGTGTTCGATCGCTGACGCGACGATCTGCGAGATCCGCTTGGCGAGCTTGCGAGCCCGTGCCTGATCGGCCACGGCGTTCTCCTCTTTTACTCGTCCTCCGACCCAAGCAACCGGTGCTTGGCGGAGAGCAGTTCAACCTCGGGTCGGCCGGCCACCAGTCGTTCGCAGGAGGCCAGCAGATCCCTGACATGGGATGCGTCCGCCGCGACGACCGCAACCCCGATCAACGCTCGGCGGTGCAGGTCGAGGTGACCGGCTTCAGCCGCGGAGACTTCGAACTTGCGCCGCAGCTCCGCCACGACGGGCCGGACCACGGAACGCTTTTCCTTCAACGAGTGGACGTCGCCGAGCAACAGGTCCAGCTCGAGTGATCCTACGAACACGGGCATCACCATGAGGTAGCGGGCAAAGGTGCGGGGCCGCCCGGAAGGACGGCCCCGCACCTGCACCCTGGACTATCAGGCGCGGGGCTTCTCGCGCATCTCGAAGGTCTCGACGATGTCGCCGACCTTCAAGTCGCTGTAGTTGCCCAACGTCAGACCACACTCGAAGCCCTCGCGGACCTCGGTCGCGTCGTCCTTGAACCGCCGCAGCGAGCTGATCGGCAGGTTCTCCTGGATGACGTTGCCGTCGCGCAGCAGGCGAGCCCGTGCGTTGCGGCGCATTTCGCCCGAGAGGACCATGCAACCCGCGATCGTGCCGACCTTGGAGGACTTGAACACGTCGCGCACCTCTGCGCGGCCGAGCTGGACCTCTTCGTACTCCGGCTTGAGCATGCCCTTGAGGGCCGCTTCGATCTCGTCGATCGCCTGGTAGATCACCGTGTAGTAGCGGACGTCGATGCCCTCGCGGTTGGCCAGCTCGGTGGCCTTGCCCTCCGCACGGACGTTGAAGCCCAACACGATGACGTTGTCGGCGATGGCGAGGTTGATGTCGCCCTCGGTGACGCCACCGACGCCGCGGTGGATGACCCGCAGCTCGACGTCGTCGCCGACCTCGATCTTCATGAGCGCGTCCTCGAGTGCCTCGACGGTACCCGAGTTGTCGCCCTTGATGATCAGGTTGAGCTGGTTCGTCTCCTTCAGAGCCGCGTCCAGGTCCTCGAGGCTGACCCGCTTGCGCTTGGAGGCGTTCATGGCGTTGCGCTGACGTGCCTGGCGGCGCTCGGCGATCTGGCGGGCGACCCGGTCCTCGTCCACGACGAGGAACGTGTCACCGGCGCCGGGCACCGAGGTGAGGCCGATGACCTGCACCGGACGGGACGGGGTCGCCTCGATGACGTCCACGTTGTGCTCGTCGACCATCCGACGGACACGGCCGTAGGCGCCACCGGCGACGATCGAGTCGCCGACGCGGAGCGTGCCGCGCTGGACCAGGACGGTCGCCACCGGGCCGCGACCGCGGTCCAGGTGCGCCTCGATGGCCACGCCCTGCGCTTCCATGTTCGGGTTCGCCCGCAGGTCCAGCGAAGCGTCGGCGGTCAACAGGATGGCCTCGAGGAGGCCGTCGATGTTGGTGCCCTGCTTCGCCGAGATGTCGACGAACATGGTGTCGCCACCGTATTCCTCGGCCACCAGGTTGTACTCGGTGAGCTGCTGCCGGATCTTGTCCGGGTTCGCGCCCTCCTTGTCGATCTTGTTCACCGCGACCACGATCGGCGCGTTCGCCGCCTGGGCGTGGTTGATCGCCTCGACCGTCTGCGGCATGACGCCGTCGTCGGCCGCGACCACGATCACCGCGATGTCCGTGGACGTCGCGCCACGGGCACGCATGGCGGTGAACGCCTCGTGACCGGGGGTGTCGATGAAGGTGATCAGGCGCTCGTTGCCCTCTAGCTCGGTCTGCACCTGGTACGCGCCGATGTGCTGCGTGATGCCACCGGCCTCGCCCTCGTGCACCTTCGTCTTGCGGATGGTGTCGAGGAGGCGCGTCTTGCCGTGGTCGACGTGACCCATGACGGTGACGACCGGCGGTCGGATGACCAGGTCCTCCTCGCCACCGGCGTCGTCGCCGTAGGTGATGTCGAACGTGCCCAGCAGGTCGCGGTCCTCTTCCTCGGGGGAGACGACCTGGACCTGGTAGTTCATCTCGGAGCCGAGCAGCTCCAGGATCTCGTCCGACACGGACTGCGTGGCCGTGACCATCTCACCGAGGTGGAACAGCACCTGCACCAGCGAGGCCGGGTTGGCGTTGATCTTGTCGGCGAAGTCCGTCAGCGAGGCACCGCGGGGCAGGCGGACGACTTCGCCGGAACCCTTCGGCAGGCGAACGCCGCCGACCGAGGGGGCCTGCATGTTGTCCATGTACTCCTGGCGCTTCTGGCGCTTGGACTTGCGTCCACGACGCGCGGGGCCACCGGGGCGACCGAAGGCGCCCGCCGTGCCACCACGGCCTGCGCCGCCACCACCGGGACGACCGCGGAAACCGCCGCCACCACCGGCCGGGGCACCGCCGCCACCGCCGGGGCGGAAGCCGCCACCGCCG
>DATMCA010000128.1:0-3074 GCA_035559015.1 Umezawaea sp.
GCTTTGCTTGTCAAGGCATCTTTCCCGCCTTGACAAGCAAAGCGTGAAGATCGAGACAATTGAGCGAGCGGGGCGACTCTCCACAGCTCCAACACTGCTCTCACCAGCCAAAAACAGGCGTCCCCCGATCAGGAAGACCCCCCGATTCACACCCTACGACCGAGGTCCGACATTTCTCGTCCCCACCTCAAACCGCCGAAACCAACTTCGGCACCGGCTTGCTGATCAGGTACACGTAGAACCCACCCGCCATCCCGCTCAAACACAACATCAACGTCTCCAACCGCTGCGACAACGGCAGCGCCTCCGACACCGCCCCCGCGGTCTGCACGGTAAAACCGCCGGACGTGTCCGACGGCAGCAGCACGTCCAGCGTTTCGCGCTCCCGGTGCCCGCACCCGTCGAGCGGTACCGTCCGGACCTTCCCGTCCACGGTCACCTCGACCTGGTCCAACTCCTTCTTCCCGCACGACGCCGGTTTGACCACGGTCGCCGTGACCCGCGTGCTTTCGCCCACGCCGGAGAGCGGCCACCACACGGCGACCGCTGTGCCCAGTCCCACCAGTGCGATGACCAGGAGGACCAGCCCCCAGGTCACCGGGCTACGCCTCACCGCCACGCGGAGGATCGTCGCAGACCGGCTGTTCCCTGGTAACCCCGCCCGCTCAGTTGATGATCAACTGAGCGGTAGCTGAAGCCGGGCTGTTCCCTGAGCGGGAGTTGGTCCGCCGGCCGCAGAATGTGGTGGTGTCTACTGCTGCGCGGGTGCTGGTCATCGAGGACGCCGAGGCGATCGGCGCCGCCGTGGGATCGGCGCTGCGGGACGCCGGGTACCAGGTGCAGTTGCGGCCGGACGGGCGGGAACTGGAGAGCGACCTGACGCGGTTCCGGCCGGATCTGGTGGTGCTGGACGTGATGCTGCCGGGGCGGGACGGGTTCGCGTTGCTGGAGGTGGTGCGGCGGTCCAGCGGTGCGGGCGTGGTGATGTTGACGGCGCGCGACGGGGTGGCGGACCGGTTGCGCGGGCTGGACCGGGGGGCGGACGACTACCTGGTGAAGCCGTTCGTGCTGGCCGAACTCGTCGCGAGGGTGAGCGCCGTGCTGCGTAGGCTGGGTCGTACGCCGTCCACCGTGCAGATCGGCGACCTGCTGGTGGACGCCGATTCCGGTGTGGTGCTGCGCGGCTCCGAGCCGGTGGACCTGACGGCGACGGAGTTGCGGCTGCTGCGCTACCTGGCCGCGCAGCGCGGCCGGGTCGTCGGCAAGACCCAGATCCTCACGGCCGTGTGGGGCTACGAGGACTACGACCCGAACCTGGTTGAGGTGCACGTGAGCGCGTTGCGGCGGAAGCTGGAGGAGAACGGTCCCCGCCTGCTGCACACCGTGCGCGGCCTGGGTTACGTGCTGCGGGCCGACGAACCGTGAGCAGGCTGAAGACGGTCTCGCTGCGCCGCCGGGTCACCCTGTCGGTGATGATCGTGCTGTTCGCGGTCATGGTCACGCTGGTGTTCACCGTGGACTCGCTGTTCGCGTCGCAGTCGAGCCGCGACATCGAGACCGTCCTGCTGGACCGGGCGCGCACGGCCCAGCAGTTGGCGAAGACGCAGAAGTACACGGGCAACCAGTTGGTGCACAAGGTCGACGGCATGGGTGTGCAGGTGCTGCTGGTGATGCCGAACGGCACGACCTACGGCGCCGCGCCGGACAACGGCGAGCGGTTCAAGACCGTGCAGCGGGACCTGGCGGACGGTTCGATGATCACGCTGTACGGCGACACGACGGTGCTGTCCGCCGCGCAGATCAGGCTGCGGAACCTCTTGGTGGCCGTCGGTTTCGGCGCGCTGGCGGTCACGGCGGCCGCGCTGGTCTTCGTGGTGCGGCGGGCGTTGGCGCCGCTGGACACGATGACCACCCTGGCCCGCTCGATCACCGGCGGCCACCGCGGCAGGCGGCTGAACCCGTTGCGCACCAACAACGAGCTGGGTCGGACGGCGGCGGCGTTCGACGACATGCTGGACTCGCTGGAGGGCGCGGAGGCGACGGCGCGGGCGTCGGAGGAGCGGACCAAGCGGTTCGTCGCGGACGCGGCGCACGAGTTGCGCACGCCGATCGCGGGCGTGCAGGCCGTGGCCGAGGCGCTGATGCAGACCGGTCTGGACGAGGCGGGTGCCGAGGAGCGCGACCGGATGAACCTGCTGCTGGTGCGGGAGTCCCGGCGGGCGGGTCGGCTGGTGGACGACCTCTTGGCGCTGGCCCGGATCGACGCGGGCCTGGAGCTCCAGTTCGAGCCGGTGGACCTGCTCGCGCTGGCCGAGGCCGAGGTGTCCCGCAGCAGGCTCCTGGCCCCGGACCTCGACATCGAGGCCGAGGGCGTCCCGGTGGTCGTCGAAGGCGATCCGCAACGGCTCGCGCAGGTGCTGGTGAACCTCTCCGACAACGCCCGCCAGGCGACCGGCCCGCAGGGCAAGGTGCGGTTGAGCATCAGCGTGTTCGCGGGGCGCGCGCTGGTGACCGTGAAGGACAACGGGCCGGGTGTCGCCTTCCCGGACAGGGAACGGATCTTCGACCGCCTGACCCGCCTCGACGAGGCCCGCGACCGCCGCCACGGCGGCTCCGGCCTGGGCCTCGCGATCGCCCGCGGCGTCGCCCGCGCCCACGGCGGCGACCTCACCTGCTCCGCGCCCGACCCCGGCGAGCCGGGCGCGGCGTTCGTCCTGTCGCTGCCGCTCGCGCCCCGCTGACGAGCCGGCCCCGATCGAGGGGATCGGGGCCGGGCGACGGCCTCAGGACTCGTCCGGCGGGGTCACCTTCTTGATGTACAGCAGCCGGTCCCCGGCCTCGATGGCGTCGGCCTGGGCGGCGTCGACCCGGTACAGCTTCCCGTTCCGCACGACCCCCAGCACGATGTCCGGCAGGTGCCGGGGCGAGCCGCCGATCTCCGACGCCTCGACGTCGCGCTCGGCGATGGCCAGCCCGGCGTCCGGCGTGAGCAGGTCCTCGACCATGTCCACCACCGACGGCGTCGACGTGGCCATGCCCAGCAACCGGCCTGCGGTCTCGCTCGACACGACCAC
>DATMCA010000129.1:0-2587 GCA_035559015.1 Umezawaea sp.
CCCAGCCTGCTCCCGACCCGCCCGGCGCTCGCCACCGGAGGCGGCGGCTTCTGGGACGCATCCGACGACAGCCTGCTGAGGACGTTCTCCAACGCCTTCTTGCCGACCTCCGGCGCGCCGGCGAACAGTACCCGTAGCTGCTGGATCTTCTCCTCGACCGTCAGGTCGCGTTCCGCTCCGGCCGTCGTCGGTGCTTCGGTTGTCACCGCGACCACCTCCTCGCTCTTGGGGTCGTCCAGGACCCCGGTAAGGCTCATCTCGGCTTCGCGCGTCTGCAGTCCGCGCTCCATCGCCCCTCGGATTCGGTTCTGCACCTCCGGGGTGCGCACGACTTGGCCGAAAAGGTCGGAATCGCGGCGGAAGTCCGCTGCCGGTGCGAGCGCGATCGCGTTGACACGCTCCTTGACCGTGCTGTGGGCGCTGGCCGGGAACCCCCCGATTCGGTGGGCGAGCGCTCGGACGAAGTCTGGGAGCTCAGCGGCGGGCAGCGCCCGATTGATCCAGCCGTACCGCTCGGCGAGCTCCGCGCCGTAGTCCTGCGCGCTCAACATGACCTCGAGCGCTCGGGCGCGGCCCATGAGCCGGGTGAGGTGTTGGGCGGCCCCCCCGCCGGGGAGCAGACCGAACGCGGGCTCGAACTGGCCGAAGATCGCCGTCTCGAGGGCGGCGAAACGCATGTCGCACGCAAGCACGAACTCACTGCCCGCGGCGCGGACCCGCCCCTCGATCTGGGCCATCGTCACGAGGCGGCTCGCGCTCAGGTGGTGGAACAGCAGGGCGATCGACGCTTCGCCGGTGAGCTTGGCGGCCTCGGCGCGGTACTCGGCGATCCGGTCGAGGTCGACGTGTGCGATGAAGTAGTCGGGGTCGGCGCTGGTGAACACGAGCACCTGCACGGTGTCGTCGGCCTCGGCGCTCTGGATGAGGGTGACAAGGTCCCGCACCAGCTCAGGCCCCAGGAGGTTCATGGGCGGGGCGGCGATGTCCGCGAAGAGCACCGGCCCTTCCTTGCGCACGACGAGCGTCTCGAGATCCACCTGACCTCCTCTAGGACGGGAACTGGCTGGAGGCCGCCAAGAAGAGGGTGTACCGGTTGCCGTAGGTGGGGTACCTCGCGAGCATTCCCTCGAACAGCTCGCGGGGTGTGCCCGACGTGGCCAGCGCCTGTTCGAAGTCCTCGAGGTAGCGGCGGGACTGGTCGAGCACACGAGTCGCGTCGTCGTCGGGCGCGTCCGGGTCCTTGTGCCCGGTGATGATCGTTGACGGATGGAGGGCGGCCACCGCGTCCAACGAGGCCAGCCAGGTCTTCCGCGAGTCCGGTGTCGAGTTCCACAGCCACATGTGGATGTTGTTGTAGACGATGTCGCCGGAGCAGATCGTGCGCAGTTCCGGCACGTGCGCGACCGTGGCGAGCGCGCCGTCGGCGCCGCCGATCGTGCGGAACAGGATGGGGTGGCCATCCAGGTCGAACTCCGAAAAGCCTGCCAGCTCGGGCACCTGGGGCGACTGTGACAGCTGCCCGGGGAACCGGGAGTTCCAGCTCGCCATGGCCTTCGCGCTGAGCTGGCCACGCGCCGCGTCGACGACCTGCTGGTCGCAGGCCAGCAGCGCGGCGTCGGGGAAGGCGTCCAGCACCGGCCCGGCACCGAAGAAATGATCGGCGTGACCGTGCGTCACGAAGATCGCGCGGGGCCGTTTTCCGGTCTTCTGCACCCACGCCGCAAGCCGCTCGCCCTCGTTCCTGGTGAGGAGCGCGTCAACGAGGAGCGCGTCGCCGTTGGCCGTGATCAACGTCGACGTCGTGGCAGGCCACGTGGCGGGGACGCGGTCGTCCCATCCCGGTCCGCCGGGTATCGCCTTGTAGCCACCGTTGAAAACGTCGATGGACAGCGCATCCGCCATGCCGACTCCTCGCTCGACTACCTGGCGTCGATGGTCCGGGTTCGAGGCGGCGGTCCGCGCCCGTGGAACCCCCTGGCCGGTACCCGGGCAGAAGGTGGTACCCGTGCTCCGGCGCTGGTCATAGGGTGGCGCGATGGCCGTAATGCGAAAGCCGGCCTTCCGGGGCCGGATGCGTGAGCGCCAGGCACTGGATCACCTGCTGGAGAGCGTTCGGGGCGGCGAGAGCGCCGTGCGGGTCCTGCGGGGTGAGGCTGGGATCGGCAAGACCGCACTGCTGGGCTATTGCGCTCGGCAGGCGGTGGGCTGTCGGTTGGCTCAGATCGCGGGCGTGGAGTCCGAGCTGGCGTTGCCCTGGGCCGCGCTGCACCAGCTGTGCGCGCCGCTGCTCGACGGTCTTCCCGCGCTGCCGGAGCCTCAGCAGCAGGCGCTGCGGCTGGCCTTCGGGACGGCGAGTGGAGGTGCGCCGGACCGGTTCTTGGTCGGACTGGCCGTGTTGGGGTTGCTGGCCGAGGCGAGTGCCCAGCGCCCGATGGTGTGCCTGGTCGACGACGCCCAGTGGCTTGACGACGCGTCCGCACGGGTCCTGGGCTTTGTCGCACGCCGCTTGGTGGGCGAGTCCGTCGCACTTCTCCTCGCCGTCCGGGAGGTGGGCGACGAGCGGCGGTTCCCCGGTCTACCCACGTTG
>DATMCA010000130.1:0-2146 GCA_035559015.1 Umezawaea sp.
CTCCAGGTAGACCGCCCCGAGGATGGCCTCCACCGCGTCGGCCAGGATCGACGCCTTGTCGCGACCGCCGGTCAGTTCCTCGCCCCGTCCCACCCGGATGAGCGAGCCGACCTCGATCTCCCGGCCGACGCCGGCCAGCGCGTGCATGTTGACGATGGAGGCCCGCAGCTTGGCCAGCTGACCCTCGGTCATGTCCGGGTGGTTGCGGTACAGCGCCTCGGTCACGATGATGCCCAGCACGGAGTCGCCCAGGAACTCCAGGCGCTCGTTGGTGGGCAGCCCACCGTTCTCGTAGGCGTAGGACCGGTGGGTCAAAGCGAGGGTCAGCACCTCCTCGTCGAGCTCCACACCCAACGCATCGAGCAGCGGCCCGCGGTCCGTCACGGGCCCCTGCGGTCGACGCTCACCCATCGTGCCCGGCGCGGTCAGGCCGGGCTGACGACCTGGCGGCCGCTGTAGGTCCCGCACGTCGGGCAGGCCGTGTGCGGCGGCTTCTTCGCGCGGCAGGCGCGGTTCTCGCAGGCGACGAGGGTGGGAGCAGCAGCCTTCCACTGCGCCCGGCGGGAGCGCGTGTTCGACCGCGACATCCGGCGCTTGGGAACGGCCACGATAGATCTCCTAGCAGTAGTACAGGGAGTACGGGGTCACCTAGTTGGACGTGCGCTCACGCAGAGCGGCCCATCGAGGATCCAGTGTCTCATGCCTGTGGTCCGGGCCGAGGTCGGCCCGGCGCTCCCCGCATTCGGGGCACAGACCGGGGCAGTCGTCGGTGCAGAGCGGGGCCAACGGGAGGTCGAGCACGATGGCGTCGCGCACGGTCTGCTCGAGGTCGACGCGCTCGTCGACGACCCGCGGCAGCTCGTCGTCGTCCGTGGTCTCGTCCGTCAGGCTGTCCGGGTAGGCGAACAGCTCGCCGATCTCGACGGTGACGTGGTCGGTCAGGTCGTCCAGGCAGCGCACGCACTCGCCCGCCAGCGGTGCGGATGCCGTGCCGGAGACGTAGACGCCCTCCGACACCGCCTCCAGCCGCACGTCCAGCGTGATCGTCGCGCCCGGCGGCACCGCGAGGACCTCGAGACCGATCAGGCGGTCGGCGCCCGGTGCGGGGACGTCGCGGTGGAACGTGCGCATCAGCCCGGCCCGCCTGCCGAGCTCGCGCGTGCTGAAGACCCAGGGGCTGGCCGGGTCGAGGTGCGTGCTCACGCTTCCAGGGTAGGCCCGCCCGCCGGATGCGCACCGGGTGCCCGCGGCCCTCCCGGAAGCCGTCGGCGACCAGCGCGGCGAGACGGAGGAACGCGGTGCGCGTCGGCTCGCGGAGCCGGGCCGGGTCGATCCGCCCGCCGACGGCCAGGTGCGGGTCGTGGGGGACGTCCACGACGGCCCGGCAGCGGGCGGCGAAGTACGCGTGGATGCGACCGGCGTCGACATCGGCGCTGGCCCGGTCGTGGTTCAGGAGAACGACCGCGTCGGCGGCGAGCTGGGCGTGGCCGTGGGCGCACAACCAGTCCAGCGTCTTCGCGGCGCGCCCCGCCCCGTCGACGGTCGGCGAGCCCACCACCACGAGGCTGTCGACGACCGTGAGCGTGCCGGCCATCGCCGAGTGCACCAAGCCGGTGCCCGAGTCGGTCACGGTGAGGTCGAAGTACCGCCCCAGCAGCGCGCTGACCCGCTCGTACTCCGCACGGCCGAACACGTCCGCCGGGTCCTGCTCGGAGGCGACGACCTGCAGCCGCCCGGCCAGGCTGGTGTAGCGGGACATGTCGGACCACGAGTGGATCCGGTCCAGGTCGCGGAGCAGCTCGCGCACCGTCACGCCCGCCTCGCCGGTGAGCCGTTCCGCCAGCGTGCCGGCGTCCGGGTTCGCGTCGAGGACGACGATCCGGTCGCCGCGGTGCTCGGCCAGCGTCAGCCCGAGGCAGGCCGCGACGGTCGTCTTGCCGACCCCACCCTTGATCGACATCACCGCGACGCGGTGGGGAGTGGGGAGCGGGCGGCGGATGCGGTGCAGCAGCGCGCGGCGGGCCAGCTCGTCGCGACCCGGCCCCGGGTCGATCAGGCCGCCGGTCCACCAGTGCACCCAGCGCCGCCAGCCGGGCGGGGGCAGCTCGTCCGGCCCGCGGACGAGCGCATCCTCGGTCAGGTCCGC
>DATMCA010000131.1:0-6389 GCA_035559015.1 Umezawaea sp.
CCCCCCTGGCCGACCTGCTGCGCGCGCAGACCGTGGTCGTGCAGAACAGGCTGATCGACACCCGCAACGAGCCCGCTCCCGAGGGCTGGCGGCAGGCCGAGTCGACGGACCGCGTCGTGGTGTGGAAGCGGATCGACCCGCTGCCCTACCCAGGCGGCCGGGTGTCGTCCACGCCGAACGGCCTGCGGGTCGACTCGGACCGGATGACCGGTGACGTCAGCGAAGAGGTCAAGTTCAGCGGCGCCAACGGCGGCTCCGTCGTGTTCGCCAGGCTCGCCTGGCCCGGCTACGAAGCCAAGATCAACGGCAAGGACGTCCCGGTTCGACTCGGCCCGGCGGGCCTGGCCACCGTCGACCTGCCGAAGGACGTGTCCACCGGAACCCTGGAGATCACCTGGGTGATGCCCGGACTCGGGATCGGCATCGCGACGGGTGCGGCAGGCCTGCTCATCACCGTGGTGCTCGGGTTCGTCGACTGGTCGCAGCGCCGCCGTCGACGCGACGGGAGCGATGTGGACGGACCGGTGAGCACCGAGCTCGACGACCAGAAGCTTGTGACCGCAGGAACAGGAGAGCGGCAGTGACCGGCCAACGAGAATCGAAGGTAGACATGACCGTTCCACCACGTCGCCCGCTGGTCTCCATCATCGTGCCCGCCTACGACGAGGCGCCGAACGTGACCGGCACCGTGGCGCTGTTCCACGAGATCCGGCGTTCGCAGCCCGACGTGGACTTCGAGATCGTGCTCATCGACGACGGTTCCACGGACAACACCGCGGACCTGTTCATCGCCGCGCTGGGCGAGGACGACGTGGCCCGCGTGGCCTCGTTCTCCCGCAACTTCGGCTCGCACGCGGGTCTGAGCGCCGGTTTCGCGCTGTGCCGCGGCGACTGCGCCATCACGCTCAGCGCGGACCTCCAGGAGCCGATCGACGTCATCGACCGCTTCCTGAACGAGTGGCGCGCGGGCCACGACATCGTGTGGGCCATCCGCGCGACGCGCTCGATGCCGAAGGGCCTCGCCAACAAGCTCGCGCTGAAGTTCAACGACTTCTTCGCCAAGCACGCCGACCTGCCGTCGACCTTCCCCAAGGAAGGCCCGTCGCAGATGCTGGTCAGCAGGCCTGCGCTCGACGTCGTGAACGCCATGCCGGAGCTGAACCGCAACATCCTCGCGCTCGTGGCCTGGTCCGGCTTCCGCCAGACGACCGTCGCGTTCGAGCAGAAGCCGCGGCTCGCCAACGACAGCAAGTGGACCACCAGCAAGAAGATCAAGCTGGTGTTCGACTCGTTCGTCGAGTTCTCCGCGATGCCGGTCATGCTGATGCTGGTGCTCGGCACGCTGTTCACCGCCGTCGGTCTGCTGGTGGCGCTGGTGATGCTGATCATCGCGCTGGCGACGCTGTCCGCTCCGAGCACGCTCGGCCTGATCATCGCGACCGTGCTGTTCGTCGGCGGCGTGCAGATCGGCTGCGTCGGCATGGTGGGCCAGTACGTGTACCGGGCGGGCGACGACGCCCGCAAGCGCCCGCTGTACGTGACGCGCTCGGTGCGCGACATCAACCCGCCCGCCTCCGCGCCCACGTTCTCCATGGAGGACCTGGCCGACCTCAACGGCAGTCGCACGGGCGCCGGCCGCTCCTGAGTCCTTCCCACCCGGTGGTGCGCTCCGACACGGGGCGCGCCACCGCTTGCTGAGCCAGGTCGGGGGGCGTGCCGTGCTGGAAGCGTTGTCGGAGGTCCGTCTGTCGACGGCGCTCCTGCTCGTCGTCACGGCCGTCCTGCTGTGGACGCCCGGCTCGCTCCTGGCTGCCGTCCTCGGTCTCCGGGGCTGGCTGCTCGCGGGCACCGCGCCCGTCGTCACGATGGGGCTGGTCGGCCTCGGCGCACCGCTCGCACCCGTCATCGGCCTGCGGTGGAGCACGTGGTTCTTCCTCGCCTGGACGCTGCTCGTGTGCGTGGCGGCCGCCGGTGTCGTGGTCCTGCTGCGCCGTCGCGGTTTCGCGCCTGCTCCGCCGACCACCGCGTGGTCGCGGGCGGGCACGCTGACCACCGTCGCCGCCGTGGTGATCGCGGCGGGCGTGGCCGCGATGACGATCCGCACCGGCACGTCCGGGCTGGCTTCCCTGCCGCAGGGGTGGGACGCGCCCTACCACGCGAACGGCATCCGCTTCATCGCCGAGACCGGCAACTCCAGCAACCGGGCGTTCGGCTGGATCGACGTGCCGGACTCGCCGAACGGCGCGTTCTACCCCAACGCCTACCACGCGTTCGAGGCGCTGGCCTACCGGTTGACCGGGGACACCGTCCCGACCGTGATGAACAGCGGCATGCTGGTGACCGCCGCGCTGGCCGTGCCGCTCGGCACGATCGCGATCGTCAAGGCGCTGCACGGCAGCGCGGGCCTGGCGGCCGCGTCGGCCCTGGTGTCGACCTCCTTCGCCTCCTACCCGTTCGACCTGTGGCAGTGGGGGCAGCTCTACCCGTACGCGGCCGGGTTGTCGTTGGTGCTGCCGTTCCTCGCGCTGCTCGCCCGCTGGCTCGACAGCGGCTTCGACCGGATGGGCGTGCTCGTCGCGCTGGGCACCGCCGCACTCGTCGCGACCCACTCGGCCATGGCGTTCGTCGGTGCCGTCCTCGGGCTCTGCTACCTCGTGCAACGGGTGGTCCAGGCCCCGTCGCGGTTCGTGCGCCGGGACCTGCCCAGACTCGGGGTCCTCGCGGTCGTCGCGGTCGTCCTGTCCGGCGCCTACCTCCTCGGCGCGCTGACGATGGCCGGCCGGACCGCCGCCTACAACTGGCCCGCCGTGACGACGACGTCGAAGGCGTTCGGCGACGCGGTGCTCCTCGGCCACGACGCGCACTGGCCGCAGTGGCTGCTCGCCGGTCTCACCCTGGTCGGCGGGTACCTGCTGGTCAGGGTCACCGCGTGGCGTTGGCTGCTCGTCGGCTACCTGATCTTCCTCGGCCTCTTCGTCGTGGCGGCGGCGTTGGACACGCCGTGGTCGACCGCCATCACGGCCCCCTGGTGGAACGACCGGTGGCGGCTGGTCGCGGTGCTCGTCCTGCCCGCGACCATCGCCGCGGGGTGGGCGTTGCAAGCCGTGGCGCGCCGGCTCGCCCGCGTGCGCGGGGAGTCGTTCGGCGCGCTGGCGGTGGTCGGCGCTCTCCTCGCGACGGGTTACCTGGTGCAGACCGGCGGCTACGCGGAGCGCAACGGGAAGCGCATGCAGTGGGACTTCGCCGGATCCGTCGTGTCCGACCAGGAGCGCATCGGCATGGTGGAGCTGGGCACCGTCGTGCGGCCGGGCGAGCGCGTGATGAACGACGGGGTGGACGGCACCGTCTGGACCTACGCGCTCAGCGGCGCGGAACCGATCATCGGCCACTACCCGAACCCGGCCACGCTCAGCCCGCGGCGGAAGCTGCTGCTGGACCGCTTCAACCAGCTCGACACCGACCCCGCGGTCAGCCAGGTCGTCCGCGACCTCAACATCCGCTACGCGGTCGTGACGACCGGTTTCATGGACGGCTTCCACCGGTCGCCGGGGCTCATCGGGCTCAGCGCCGTCCCCGCGCTGCGCGTCCGCTACAGCAATCCGGACTTCACCCTCTACGAGGTCGACTGGACCAGGCTCGCCTGAGTTCGCCGCACCGCCGCCGCTGGATCGATCTTCACAGGACCCCGTGATTCCCGCGGACTGATCTCATTTGTGCACGCAGCGCAACCGTAGTAGTACGGAGGCGTGACTTCCGCGGAGATCAGCCGTCGTACCATTTTGTCCGCGAGCGGGGCCGCCGCGTTGGTGGGGTTGCTCGGCGCTTGCGGGACCAACACCGGCCGTGGCGGCGGTGGGCAGACGATCGAGCAGTGGTACCACGCCTACGGCGAACCCGGTGTGCAGCAAGCCGTTGAGCGGTACGCGAAGGCGTACGACAAGGCGACCGTGAACGTGCAGTGGAACCCCGGTGACTACGACTCGAAGTTGTCCGCCGGGCTGTTGGCCGGTGGGGTGCCCGACGTGTTCGAGGCGTCGCTGGAGATCAGTGCCGTGCGGTCCGGGCAGGTCGTGCCGCTGGACGACGTGATCGGGTCGGCGAAGGACGACTTCACCGCGACGATCCTGGCGGGCCACACCGTCGACGGGCAGGTCTACGGCATCCCGCAGGCCGTGGACATGCAGATGTTGTTCTACCGCAAGAGCATGTTCGACAAGGCCGGGGTGCACCCGCCCACCGGTGTCGACGAGCTGATCGATGCGGCGAAGCGGCTCACGACCGGTGGGGTGAAGGGGCTCTTCGCGGGCAACGACGGTGGTGTGGCGGTGCTCGGCGGGCCGTCGCTGTGGTCGGTCGGCCTGGACTACGTGACGCCCGAGCACGAGGTCGGGTTCGACGAGCCGGAGGCGGCGTTCGCGATCAGCAAGCTGCGGGAGCTGTACGCCAGCGGCGCGGTGCTCCAGGGTGCGGTGAAGGACTGGGCCGAACCGGACGCGTTCACGCAGGGCCTGGTGGCGATGCAGTGGACCGGGCTGTGGACCGTGCCCGCGGTGCAGAAGGCGTTGGGCGACGACTTCGGGGTGCTGCCGTGGCCGCGGCTGGACGGCGCCGGGCGGCCGTCGGTGCCGGTCGGTGCCTTCGGCGCGATGGTGAACGCCAAGAGCCAACACGTCGAGGAGGCCAAGGCGTTCGTCAAGTGGCTGTGGATCGACCGCACGGACTTCCAGGAGGACTTCAACCTCTCCTACGGCTTCCACATCCCGCCGCGGCAGAGCCTGGCGGCGAAGGCCGACAAGCTGACCAAGGGCGCCGCGTCCGACGCGGTGAGGTTCGTGCGGGACAACGCGAAGTCGTCCAACCCGCCGGACTGGATCCCGTCGATGAAGACGGCGTTCGGCGACGCCGTGTCGCGGGTGGTCCGCGAGGGAGCGGATCCCGGCACCGAGTTGAAGGCGGCCGTGCAGAAGGCGCGGGACGAGCTCAAGCGCCTGTACGGATGAGGCGGGCGGACACCCGCGCGTTCTGGCTGTTCGTCGGACCGTTCGCGCTCGGCCTGCTGGCGTTCGTCTACGTGCCGATCGGCTGGAGCGTGCTGCTGTCGTTCTTCGACGCCCGCAACACGGTCACGCCGACGGACTTCGTGGGCCTGGCGAACTACGTCGACATGCTCTCCGACGGGCCATTCCTGCGCAGCCTGGGCACGTTCAGCCTGTTCGCGCTCTTCATCGTGCCGCTGACGTTCGTGCTGTCGCTGGGGTTGGCGCTGCTGGTCAACGGGATTACGGTCATGCAGGCGTTCTTCCGGTCGGTGTTCTTCCTGCCCGCCGCGTGCTCGTACGTGGTGGCGTCGCTGGTGTGGAAGCTGTCGATCTTCAACGGCGTCCGCTACGGCCTGGCGAACACCGTGCTCGGCTGGTTCGGCGTCGACCCGGTCGCGTGGATCGGGTCCACCGACCCGCCGTGGTACTGGCTGGTGCTCGTCACGCTGCGGCTGTGGCTCCAGGTCGGCTTCTACCTGATCCTGTTCCTCGCCGGGCTCCAGCGGATCCCGAAGCACCTGTACGAGGCGGCGTGGATCGACGGCGCGAAGCCGGGGTGGCAGACGCTGCGGCACATCACGCTGCCGCAGCTGCGGACGACGTCGGTCGCGGTGCTGCTGCTCAACCTGATCGCGGCCTACCAGGCGTTCGACGAGTTCTACAACGTGATGGGCAGCGCCCAGGGCTACCCGCCGTTCGCCCGTCCTCCCCTGGTGTACCTGTACTACACGTCGCTCGGCAGCGGTGGCCAGGACTTCGGCCACGGCGGCGCGGGCGCGGTGCTGCTGGCGCTGGTGATCGTCGCGGTGACCCTGTTGCAGGGCAAGGTGATCCTCCGGTGAAGGCCTTGCGCTACCTGGCGCTCGTCGTGCTCGCGGCGCTGTTCCTGCTGCCGTTCTACCTGATCGTCCGCAACGGGCTCGCGGCGGAAGCGGAGATCACCTCGCGGGACTGGGAGCTGTTCCCGGATCGGCCGCACTGGGAGAACTTCGGCGAGCTGTTCGGCGACCCGGCCGTGCCGATCCTGCGCAGCGTGGTGAACTCGACCGTGGTCGCCGTGCTCCAGACGGTGGGGCAGCTGCTGTTCTGCTCGCTCGCGGGGTACGGGCTGGCGCGCATCCCCTACCGCCACGCGAACAAGGTGTTCTACGCCGTCGTCGCGACGCTGATGATCCCGGCGGCCGTAACGTTCGTGCCGACGTTCGTGGTCGTGTCGACGTTGGGCTGGATCAGCGACCTCCGGGGGCTGGTGATCCCGGGGCTGTTCAGCGGGTTCACCGCCTTCCTGTTCCGGCAGTACTTCCGGAACTTCCCGCCGGAGCTGGAGGAGGCGGCCCGGATCGACGGCGC
>DATMCA010000132.1:0-6931 GCA_035559015.1 Umezawaea sp.
GCCGCCGCGTAGTTGCTCTGCCCCGCGGCACCGTGAACAGCGGCGGCCGAGGAGAACATCACGAACTCCGACAAGTCGTGCCCCGCGGTCAGTTCGTGGAGGTTCACCACCGCGTCGACCTTGGGCCGCAGCACCGCCGCCAGCCGTTCCGGCGTCATCGACACGAGCAGCCCGTCGTCCAGGACGCCCGCGGTGTGGATCACCGCCGTCACCGTGCGCCCCGACAGCACTTCCGCCAAGGCATCACGGTCGGCGACGTCACACGCCACCAACGACACCCGCGCACCCAGACCCGCCAGCTCGGCGACCAAGTCGTCCGCACCCGCGGCGTCCACGCCATGACGACTCACCAACAACAGATCACGCGCACCGTGCACCTGCACGAGATGCCGACACACCAACCCACCCAACGTTCCGGTAGCGCCGGTGACCAACACGGTGCCCTCGGGGTCGAACCTCCGCGGAATCGTCTCGGGCGGATCGACCTGGTGAAAGTGGACGCGGAGAAGAGTGAGGTCGAGGTGCTGCGGGGCATCAGGCCGGAGCACTGGTCACGGATCCCGCAGGTCGTCGCCGAAGTGCGTGACCGCGATGTTCGGCTGAACGCGGTCCCGGAATTGTTGCGCGCCAATGGGTTCACCGTCCACGTCGAGGCTTCGGATCCGTTGATCCACACTGGACTCGTCAACGTCACGGCGACCAACAATCCGCGCACCGCGCCCGCGGGCCGGGAACCCAGGCCTGGAGAACCGAACTTCGAACGGCATTGGGTGCACTGTTGCCGGATTACCTGGTGCCCAACGACTTCTTCGACATCGGTGGGCATTCCTTGCTCGACTCCCGATGCCCAGCGCTCCTCTCGACTCACACGCCACCGGCACCACCACCGCGACGACCAGCACCGAGGCGCCCTCGTCAGCTGCTCCGGTCCGTGCCTCGATCATGCCGGTCACCACGCACGCGGTGACCGCGCTGCACGCAATGCGGGCGTATCCGAGCATCTCGCTCCTGGCGTGCACCCGGCCCGGCCCGATCTTGCACGCCCGGGACCACGCCGTTCTGCGCACCCTGGCGGCGCAAGCCCGGCAGAGCGGCTTGAGGCCGAACGCGCCCCGAACGCCCGCCCGCTGCTCGACGCACTCGACACGATGGTCCGCCAGGCGCTCGGGAGGCCCGCCGACCGGGCGGTGGCGCTGTTCGCCAGCGCCGCGCACAGCCAGCGCGTCGACCTGCCCGTCCCGGTAGTGGATCGGTGCGTGATCGACCCGACCTTCGCCACCCGCGACCTCGTCCGCGCGCTGCAGCACGCACCGCGCCACACCGTGCTGATGCTCTCGTCCGACCACGCCCGGCTGCTGCACGGCTACGGCAGCACCCTGGCACCCGCGCCGGGCAGCGCGTTCCCCGCACAGCGCCGCACCGACGGCAGGCACACCGGCCGCGGCGCGGAGAAACCGGTCGAGTTCCTGCGCCGCGTCGACCGAGCGCTGGGCGCCGCACTGCGCCTGTACCCGATGCCGCTGGTGCTCGTCGCGGCCGAACCCACCGCAGGCAACTTCCGCCGTCTGTTCCGCAACACCGCTCGGCTCGCGGGAGTGGTCAGGGGCAACCACCTCACCACCCCCACCGACACCGTCGTGGGCCTCATCCGCCCGGTGTTGCGCGACTACCTGCGCTCCCGCGCCCGCCAAGCCCTCGAACTGGTCGAGCAACGCGCTGCCGAAGGCCGAGTCCTGCGGGACATGGACACCGCCTGGCTCGCCGCTCGCTGGGAACGGCCCGAACAAGAGGACTACTTCTACCCCGCCCGCCTGAGCACCGACGGCGATACCCTCACCGCCGCCGAGGACGTCGACCACCCCGAGGTCATCGACGACGCCGTCGACGAACTCATCGAGATCGTGCTGTCGCGCGGCGGCTGGATCGCGCTGCTGCAGCCCGGCGAACTCCCCGCGGGCACGCACCTCGCGCTGACCCTGCGTCGCCGCTGACGGGGACCCGCGACCACGCACGCAGGCTCATGGTCGTCCTGCCCGAGTCCCGTTCCGGGAGGAAGCCGAGCCGATGGCGTGCTGAGCGCGGGTTCGGGGAGTGGCCGAATGATCGGGGCGTCATCGCGGCCGAACCTGGAAGTGCGCGGTGATGCGCGCGAGCTTCGCCGGCTCGCTGTACAGCCAGATCGCCGACTTGCCGCCGCAGCCGAGGACCTCGTCGGGCTCGCCGAAAGAACGGCTGATGAACTCCTTGTCGATCACGGGCTCGCCCTGGGCCTCGTTGAGGTAGAAGAAGGTCCCCGTCTCGGCGTGCAGGTAGTCGAGGTTGGTGAGCCAGGTCGCCTGGACGCCGCTCGACTTGAGCGGGATGAACCGGATGCCGCGCTCGCTCGTGAGTGACAGCCGACGCGCGTCGCTGAAGGTCGCGTAGCCGACCTCGTCACCGACGGGCAGCACGTCGTCGAGGCACTGGGTTTCCGCCGAGCGATGCCCGAAGTACCGTCCCTCGTCGCCGAACGACGAGGTTGTCATGACGAGTGCGACGACCGTGACGAGTCCGGCGGCGAGCGTCCACGGCACAGCGCGGAACGGAACGGCCAGCAGCAGGAAGACCAGCGGCGCCACGAGCACCGGCCACAGGTAGTACTGGTGCGTGACGAGCAGTGCGACCGTGCCCGCGAGTCCCACGAGGGGGACGAGGCCGTACCAGACGGCGACGAGGTGGCGCGGATCGCGACGACGCCAGTAGAGCCGGGCGAGGAGCACCGCGCCTACGAGGCACATGACGGCGGCGAGGAGGCCCGTGAGGAGGATCAAAGCCCCTGCCGAATTTGTGGCGTGCGGCCACAACCAGTCGAGCCGCGCGCGGAACAACTGGATGTCGACGTACGTGAACGGCGAGGTGCCCTGCAGCCCGGTGAAGGCGACGATCCGGATCACGAAGGCCGCGGCGAGGACCGTGCCGAGCCACAACGCCGGACGCTCGATCGCGCGCCGCCCGAGCCGCAGCCCCGTGAGCAACCCGACGAGCCCGAGCGCGGGCACCGCGAACACCAGGACGAGCGGGTTCGACGCAGCGGTCAGCGCGATCGCACCGGCGATCGCACGCCGTGCGCCCCTGGAGCGCGCGAGGTAGAGCGCGGGCGCTCCCAACAGGACGAGGTACATGCCGAAGTAGTAGGTGGGCGCGAGGTGGAACGAGAACATCCACGTCGTTCCGATGAGCGGCAGGATCACGAGCGGCAGCCATGCGACCGCCGCGCGGGCGAGGTGAGCCGCGACGTCCACACCGGGGAAGAGCAAGCGCACGACCAGGTAGAGCGCGCCGAACAGCAGCGCGTTGTTGATGGCCGCGACGAGCAGGTAGTACGCGTAGACATCGCCACCGGTGAGTACGAAGGCGAGCGCGCTCACCGGCAACTCGGGGAAGACGTAGACCTGTGGTGAGAAGCTCCAGTCGAGAGCACGGCCCGCCGCGACGTCCTGGAGCAACTGGAAGAGCACGCCGTTGTCGCTGGACCACAGTTCCCAGTTCACCGGCCAGTTGGAACTGCCGGCATCGCCCGCGCGCACCACGAACACGAGCGTCGTGAGAAGCGCCGCGGCGAACATCGCCACCAGGACCCACGCAGGTCGACGCCGGCGATCCCGGTTGCGCGTGTCGTCCGCGAAGAGGAGTTCTCTTCGCGGTGCGACATCTTCGTCCACCGGTGGCTCGAAGACGCGCGAGGTGGTTTCGGTGTCATCGGTGGGTGATTTTTGCAGCAAGCGATCGCCCTATCCATTGTCATCTCTTGCGATTGCGGAACGGTGCCGACAGCGGCGATCTTGCTGATGCTCCCGAGCTTTCGAACACGTCGCCGCGAGGTCGCGCGTGTCCCAGGTCGAAATCAGGCGTCAATGAATGCAACGGCATCTGGGCCGCACTGGAAATCGAGTCGATGCCTTGTTGTCGCAGTGGCCGCAAGTAGTCGACTGCTACGTGGTTGTCTCCCGGAGGACGTCGTGTGCCGTGCGATCTTGAACACGACCACCGCCGCAAAACGGATGCTTGAATGTGACCGAGGGCACAGTCTGCCGTAGGGTGTGGTGACCGTCCCGCAACGCTTGGATCCCGTGCGCCACCAAGTCGTCGTGCGGAGGTGCCCCGAGGTCGCGCGGTCGGGGGCGATCGGGATCCTCAAGTCGTTCGCGGGATGCAGTTGTCGGCATTGCCAGGTGTCAATCGATGAGGTGAATCGCCGCAAAATTGGTCAGGGGACTTTGAATTGCCTGCCGCGGTATCGTGGACTTGTCGATTTCGGCGACCGCGTCATCGAAGCTCGGCACGTGGGTGGTCGCCCCGCCGACCAGCACTCGGGTCCCGTGCCCGACTCCGGCTGTCGCGGACGCGGGGAGGATCTCGGGAGCGTCCAGGTAGGCGCGCGGCAGCCGTACCGGGTGCCCGTCGGGCAACAGGCTGGTGGACCTGACAACAGGACCGGGTCCGCGCCCGTATTGCCGACACCCATCGGCATTTCGCCGCCCGACTGTTCGCCGGAGACCACGACCCACCACTGCCGTAGGCGAGGCGGTTGCCGGGATCACTTCGCCGTGATCGGCTTCGAGTTGGCCGAAGGGCTCGTGTCGGGCGTCGTCATCCCCGCTGTCGTGGCGGATGCGCGTCTTCACCGCGCAACCGCGACTGCAGGTGCTGGGGCTGTTGGCGGTCGCGGTGATGCCGCGAGCGGGGATACCGGTTGGTGAGCACGTGTTGGACCTGGTGGCGATCACCATCGCGTTGTCGATCGCGCCGCACTGCTCGACCGGTGCGCCCGTGGCGAAGGCTTGGGCGTCGACCCGCCGGGCGGCCTGCCGCATCACCGACCAGACTTCCCGGCACACCGTGCCGTACTTCGCCGCCACCGTCGCCTTGCCGCCGGGCGTCGACTTCCACATCGGACTGTCCTAAGCGGACGTCGATCGGTGTGCGGAACCGGTGGAGACGCGGCTGCCCCACGACGCCGGGAGCGCGTTGGCCGCGTCGATGGCGAACGCGGGACCCGCCGCGCCGGCCGCGCTGATGAACCCCCGGTCGATGGCCCACCACTCCGGGCTGGACGGGTGGAGGCGCGTCCGCAGACGGCTCGGAACGCGTGCTGAAGTCCGCCACCGTCGAACTGGGGCGGACCGGCCAGGGCTGGTGCGTGGACCGGGCCGCCGGTTTGGGCAACGAGTTCGGTCTCGGCTCACCCCCGGCGGTGAGCCGATCCGCTGCGACCACGTCCACATCGCCGACGTCGCAGGTCGGCCCGCGGCGCGGAACTGGTTCGTGTCGCGATGCGTCGGTGCACCCCTGAACCACCTCAACAGCTCTCCAGCCCGATGTTTGCCATGCACCGTGGAATGCACGGCGTCGAGCCGGTTCACCCGGTCGGTTCTCCCGAAAGGGCGCGCCGGTCCGGGGTGGAGTGGTTAGATCCGACCTTGAGGCTGGCCGTCCGCGGACAATTGTCGATGTGGGGCACCACGACTTCCGCGGATGAGAAGTGTTCGGTTCGACAGGGGGAGCTGATCCGATGCCGAGGAATTCCCGCGCCCTGGCCGCGGTCGTGCTGGTACTGGGGCTCATGGCCGGTTCCTGCGGTACGCCCGAGGCGCCGCCGCCGTCGACGCCCTCGGCGACGGCCGACTTCCCGGTCACCTTCGGCTCGCTGACGTTGGCCGAGCGGCCCACCCGGATCGTCGTGCTGTCGCCCTCCGCGACCGAGATGCTGTTCGCGATCGGCGCGGGCGGGCAGGTCGAGGCGGCGGACGACAACTCCACCTACCCGGCCGAGGCCCCCCGGTCGGCCCTGTCGGGCTTCCAGCCCAACGCCGAGGCCATCGCCGGCCACGATCCGGACCTGGTGGTGATCTCCGACGACCTCAACCAGATCGTGGACCAGCTCGGCAAGCTGAAGATCCCGGTGTACCTGGCCGGCCCGGCCCGTACCCTTGACGACACCTACACCCAGATCAGTGATCTCGGCAGGCTCACCGGCCACGTCTCCGAGGCGTCCGATGTCGTGACGCGGATGAAGAACGACATCGCCAAGACCATCGCAGACGTGCCCCGGAGGCAGGACAAGCCCACCTACTACTACGAGCTGGACCAAACGCTGTACTCGGTCACCGGCCAGACGTTCATCGGGAAGCTCTTCGATCAGATCGGACTCGTCAACGTGGCCGACGCGGTGGACCCCGGCCAGGCGAGCACGGGCTACCCGCAGCTGTCCGCCGAGTTCCTGCTGAAAGCCGATCCGGACCTGATCTTCCTCGCCGACACCAAGTGCTGCGGGCAGTCCGCCGACACCGTCAAGGCGCGTCCGGGTTGGAGCGGCATCACGGCGGTGCGCACGAACCACGTCGTGGCACTGGACGACGACATCGCCTCGCGGTGGGGGCCGCGCGTGGTGGACCTGGTCCGGGCGGTCGCGCACGCGGCGGGCGAGGTCGGATGAAGGACGGCCCGTCGTGGTGAAACCGGTCGACAGCGACAAACCCGCGCGGCAGGCGTCCGACCCGGTTCCGTTGCGGCTCCCGCGGCTGCGGCCGGTGTGGCTGGTGGTCGGCCTGCTGGCGGTGTTCGCCGCGCTGTTGCTGGGGGTGAGCACCGGACCGGTCACCCTGCCCGTGTCCGCCGTGGCCAAGGAACTGCTCAGCCTGCTGCCGGGCGTCGACCTGGACAGCGGGCTGTCGGAGCGGGAGCGGGCGCTGCTGGTCGAGTTGCGGCTTCCCAGAGTCGTGCTCGGTTTGCTGGTCGGCGGTCTGCTGGCCCTGGCCGGGGCGTGCTACCAGGGCGTGTTCCGCAACCCCCTGGCCGATCCGCACCTTCTCGGCGTGGCGGCGGGCGCGGGCCTCGGTGTCACCGCGGTGATCACGCTGCGGCGCGGTGCGGGCAGCGCCGCTGCGGCGCT
>DATMCA010000133.1:0-2718 GCA_035559015.1 Umezawaea sp.
CAACTCGGGGTCGTCCTTCGCACCCGGCTTCGGCAGGGCCGCCCGCCGCTTGCCGTCGCCGTCCACCACGTACGGCTTGAGCTGCTCGTCGAAGCCCACCACGAACTTCCGCGGCCCGTAGTCGACCACCAGCGTCGCCGAGTCGTCCAACCCGAAGTCCGGCACCAGCCGGTCGGCCAACTGCTCGCCGGTCAAGCCGAGTTCGGCCGCGACCTCGTCGATCTTCTGCCGCGCCCGCGCCTTCAACCCGCCGAACTGGGCCTTCTGCGCGATCCCGTTCAGGTGCAGCAGTGCCACGTCGCTGCCGATCGCCGCCAGCACGTCGAGCCCGGCAACGGCCTTCGAGTGCCCGCCCTCACCGGGCCACACCCGGATCACCGGGGCCAGCGCCCGCACCGTCTCGTCGTCGCCGAGCAGCCCCTGCGCGGGCAGCACCCACCCGTCCTTCGGCGGCGTCCCGTTCGCCCGCCACGCCTCGAACGCCGCCCACCCGAACCGCGCCAGCGACTCCGGGTCGCACAGCTCCCGCACCACCTCCACGCCCGCGTACACGTCGTCGGGCTTGGACATCGCCAGCATCGCCAGCACGTGCCCGGCGGACCTCACGGGCAGCGCGTGCTTCCGGCCGCGCACCAGGATCCGGGGGAGCAGCACCGGATCCGCCCAGTCGCCGACCACCGGCATCTTCACCGGGAGGTGGTCCAGCGGATCCGCGGTGATGAGTGCTTCCGCCGCCTCGACCACCCGGTCCCCGTGCTCCGCCGCCACCCGCCGCACCACGTCGGCGTGCCCGCGCGCCGCGACCAGCCGCACCGCTGCCTCGGCCTCGCGCCGCGCCTTGCCCGGCTTGCTGAGGGCCGCGGGCAGCAACGCCCGGACCGCCGTCTCCGGGTGCCGCAGCAACCACGCGACCGCGACGGCGTGCACGGTCTTGAGCCGCGCCAACCAGTCCGCCATCAGCCGCGCCACCTCACCGTCGGCGAACGGCAGCAGCACCTCGGCCGCCGTCGTCGGATCCGCCTTGGCGATCCGCAGCGCGACCGGGAGCGCGTCGATCTCGAACCGCGCCACGAACGGCTTCGCCCAGTCCATCGCCGACCACATCTCCGGCTGCCAGTCCGCGAGGTGCCGCCGCAGCAGTTCCTTGGGGGCCTTCAACACCAGCGCGGGCTGCATGTGGTGGGGGATATTGCCCGCCAGCAGCCGAGCGACCGCGACCGCCCACTCGGGGAACGTGGCGTCGGCCCAGTAGTAGCCGCCGAACGCCTCCGACCACACCTGCCGCTCACCCGGTTCCCACCGGATCTCCCGCGCCGTCGGCGACTCCAGCCCGTCGACGACGACCGGCTTGACCGCCGTGCGCCTGACCGTCCACGGGGGAGCGACCAGCACCCGCGGCAGCAGGTCCGCCGGGGCGTCCGGCACGGACTCCTCGTCCGCGACGGCCCGCTCGACCGCCAGGCGCTGGTCCTCGGCCAACTCCGGCACCACCGCCGCCACCAGGTCGGGATAGGCCCGGACATGCCCGACCAGCAACGACCTCGCCGTGGCCGACCCGCTCGCGGCCAACACCCGCAGCGCCCGCACCGGGTACCGCTTCACCGCGCTGACCACCGCGGGCAGCACGAACTTCTCGTCCACCCGCGCCACGAGCAGCTCGAACGCCTCGTCGGTCGGCAGCCACGCGAGGGCCTCGACCACGAGCTTGCGCGGCTCGTCACCGGGCTTGTCGTCGAGCAGTTCGGCCAGCACGGGAGCGATGGCCGCGCCGACCGTGCACACCACCGTCGGCAGGACGTCCTTGTCGGTGGCCCACCACCGGTACGCATCGACGGCGAACGCCGCCCGCACCTGCTCGACCGTCCGCAGCACACCCAGGAACAGCCGGTGCTCCGCCACCAGGTGCGACCCGCCCAGCACCTCGGCGACCAGCTCGTCGGCCCAATCGTGCCGGGTCGGCGCCAGGAACGCCGCGATCGTCCGCGTCAGCACGGCATCGCGCCGCGCGGACAGCGCCTCCACCGCGGCCAGGTAGTCGGCCTCGTCCGCCCCGGCCAGCAACACCCGGAGCCGCTCCACCACCTGGCGGTTCGCGTACGGCCACGATCGCCGGTCGTCGGTCCGCCACGTCACCGCCGCCGTCACGTGACTGCCCCGGCCGGACCAGAAGACCTCCAGCCGCCCGAGGTCGCTGACCGCCTGCGCCGCGAACGGGTACCCGTGCCGGACGACCCACGCGTCCGCGAGCGTGACGACGTCCTCCCTGCCGTAGTACCGGGACGCCTCGTCGGTCAACGCGGCCCCCACGACCGCCGCCCCCAACGGCGTCGGACGCCCGTCCAGGTAGCCCTGGGCCGCCTCCACGAGTTCCGGCTCCGACTTCGGGTTCACCAACAACGCCGCCACCCGCGCGGGCCGCGGCTCCAGCTTCGACCGCAGGAAGGCCTCGACGTCCCGAGAGGACTTGACCACCCGCCGCGCGCCCTGCCCACGCCCCGGCTTCGCCGCGATGCGCCACGACGGCGGCACCACGAACGTCACCTCGTCCGGCCGCTCGACCCTGGTGCCACTGTCCACGGCGGACTCGACGGACGCCCGCTCAACCTCGCCGGCAGGCTGCTCGACCGCCTTCGGCTCTCCGACCGCCGCCACCGGCTCTCCGGACGCCGCCGCGGCCCCGTCACCGGCCGACCCGCCGACCTCCCCGTACCCCTTCTT
>DATMCA010000134.1:0-2274 GCA_035559015.1 Umezawaea sp.
GAAGCCACGCCAGGTTCATCACCGTCAGGGGCCTGCTGTAGGCCTTGACGCCCTCGAACATCCGGTGGTGCGTCACCCAGTACTGGGCGATGACCACGAAGCTCAGCAGGAAGCTGAAGATCTCCGGCCGGTGCTCGGCGATCACCTGCACCGACGTGTGGTGCTCGGCCACCGACTCGGTCACCACGTCCACGAGCGGCAGGACCAGCAGCGTGATCGCGATGGCGACCACCGCGTCGGTGAACAGGACCAGCCGGTCCGGGTCTCGGGGTGTCGTCGTCACGGAGGTCATCTAACCCGCTGGTCCGGGCGGTCGCGCGAGCACCTGTCGGGGTGCCCGCGCGAACCGGTCGGAACGGTCAGAACGGGAAGTGGTTGTGCTCCCCCGCCACGGTGATCCAGCGGGTGTTGGTGAACGCCTCCACGGCCCAGCGGCCGCCGAACCGCCCGTAGCCGGTGGACCCGACGCCGCCGAACGGGGCCTGCGGCTCGTCGTCGACGGTCTGGTTGTTGACGTGGACGATGCCGGTGCGCAGCCTGCGGGCGACGGCGAGGCCGCGCCGGACGTCCTCCGTCAACACCCCCGCGGTGAGGCCGTACTCGGTGTCGTTGGCGATCCTGACGGCCTCCTCGTCGTCCTCCACCGCGATGACCGTGACCACCGGCCCGAAGATCTCCTCGTGGTAGAGCCGCATCTCCGGCCGCACCCGGTCCAGGACCGTTGCGGTGTAACGGGAACCGTCCGGGTCACCACCGCCGGCCCGCACCCGTGCGCCGTGCGCGACGGCGTCCTGGACGAGTTCGGCGACCCGCTTCGCGGACCGGTCGTTGATCATCGGGCCGACGACCGTGCCCGCGTCGGACGGGTCGCCGTGCGGCAGCAGCGCGACCTTCGCCGCGAGCTTCGCCGTGAACTCCTCCGCGATCGAGGAGTGCACCAGGATCCGGTCGGCGGCCATGCAGATCTGGCCCGCGTTGTGGAAACCGCCGAACGCCACCGCGTTCACGGCGTAGTCGACGTCCGCGTCGTCCAGCACCAGCACGGCGTTCTTGCCGCCGAGCTCCAGCACGGCGGGCTTGAGGTGCCGGGCGGCGGTCGTGCCGATGATCCGGCCGGTGCCGGTGGAACCGGTGAAGTTGACGACCCGGACCCGCCGGTCGGAGATCAGCGCCTCGGCCACGGCGGCGGCGTCCTCGCGGGCGTTCGTCACGACGTTGAGCACGCCCGCCGGGAGGCCGGCCTCGCGCAGCACGTCCGCGATGAAGAGGCCGCACGCGATCGGGGCGTCCTCGCTGGGCTTGAGGACGACGGTGTTGCCGACGGCCAGCGCGACCGCGACGGCGCGGACGCCCAGGATCAGGGGCGCGTTCCACGGCGAGAACGCGCCGACGACGCCGACCGGCTGGCGCACCGCCATGGACAGCTGACCGCCGGTGTCGCTGGTCAGGACCTCGCCGAGCGGCTGGCTGATCGCGGCGGCGGCCTCGCGCAGGATGCCGGTGGCGAGGGCGGCGTTGAAGCCCGCCCAGCCGGCCACGCCGCCCACCTCACCCGCCATGACCTCGATCGCCTCGGGGACGCGGGACTCGAAGACGTCGGCCGCCTTCAGGAAGATCTTCCGCCGGGCGGACGGGGACAGCGCGGCCCACGCGGGGAACGCCGCCTCGGCGGCGTCGACCGCGCGGACGACGTCCGCCGGACCGCCCGCGGCGACGGTCGCGTAGACCTCGCCGGTGTAGGGGTTCAGGTCCTGGGTCGTGCGCCCGTCCAGCGCGGGCACGTCCTCTCCGCCGATGAACAGTTCGCGGGTGATGGTCACGGAACCCACTCCTTGGTTGATCCAACTCGAATGGTGGAAACGGGATCTACGCACCGGGTGCCGGGACGGACCTCCGCACCGCACGGAGCACCAGCGCGACGAGCACCGGGGCCAGGACGGGTGCGACGAGGTAGATCCACAGGCCGTCGAACCGCCCGGCGAACAGGGCGGGTCCGAGCTGGCGTGCCGGGTTCACCGAGGCCCCGCTGGTCGAGGCGAGGAACGCGATCGTGAGGCCGACGCCGATCCCGATGACGACCGGCACGAACCTAGCGGTTTCCGGGCGGGGCAGGAAGAACGACACCACCACGAAGATGAGCGCGACCGGCAGCGCCTCGGCCAGGAACAGCCCGACGTCGCCGAGCGCGGACCCGACGGCGGCGTAGCCGACCTGCGCGACGGCGGGCCCGAACACCAGCCGGGCGAGACCGGCGCCCGCGACGGACCCGGCGAG
>DATMCA010000135.1:0-4838 GCA_035559015.1 Umezawaea sp.
CGGTTCCCCGCTCCCCGGATCCGGGTGTCCCGGAAGGGCGGAGCAGGGCTTACGGCGATTCGGGGGTACTACCAGCTGCTCTTGCTGACGCCGGGCAGTTCGCCGCGGTGCGCCATCTGTCGGACGCAGATGCGGCACAGCCCGAACTTGCGCAGCACCGCGCGGGGACGCCCGCACTTCTGGCAGCGGGTGTAGCCGCGGACCTTGAACTTCGGCTTGGCCGCGGCCTTGATGACGAGGGCCTTCTTGGCCATCTCATGCCTCCCTGAACGGGAAGCCCAGACGGCGCAGCAGCGCCCGGCCCTCCTCGTCCGTTGTCGCCGTCGTGACGACGGTGATGTCCATGCCGCGCGGGCGGTCGATGCTGTCCGGGTTGATCTCGTGGAACATCGACTGCTCCGTGAGACCGAACGTGTAGTTGCCCCGGCCGTCGAACTGGGTCGGCGACAGGCCGCGGAAGTCACGGATACGCGGCAGCGCGATCGTCAACAGCCGGTCCAGGAACTCCCACATCCGGTCGCCGCGCAGCGTGACCTTCGCGCCGATCGGCATGCCCTCGCGCAGCTTGAACTGCGCGATGGACTTGGTCGCCCGGCGGACCTGCGGCTTCTGGCCGGTGATCGTGGCCAGGTCGCGCACCGCGCCGTCGATCAGCTTCGCGTCGCGGGCGGCGTCGCCGACACCCATGTTGACGACGACCTTGACGACGCCCGGAATCTGCATGACGTTGCCGTAGCCGAACTGCTCCTGCAGCCCGTCACGGATCTCGTCGCGGTAGCGCTGCTTGAGCCGCGGCGCGACGCGTTCTGCCGTGGTCATCAGATCTCCTTCCCGTTGCGCCGGGAGATCCGGACCCGCTTGCCGTCGTCCGTGGTCTTCTTGCCCAGGCGCGCCGGCTTGCCGTCGGAGTCGATCACCATCACGTTCGAGACGTGGATCGGCGCCTCCTGGGTGACGATCCCGCCCGACTGCGCGCCGCGCTGGTTCTGGCTCACCCGGGTGTGCTTCTTGATCCGGTTGACGCCCTCGACGAGCACCCGGTCACGCGTCGGGTAGGCCTGGATGACCTTGCCCTTGGCGCCCTTGTCCTTGCCGGCGATCACGAGGACCGTGTCGCCCTTCTTGACCTTCATGCGCTACAACACCTCCGGCGCGAGGGAGATGATCTTCATGAACCGCTTGTCGCGGAGCTCGCGACCGACCGGGCCGAAGATGCGGGTCCCCCGCGGCTCGCCGTCCTGCTTGATCAGGACCGCGGCGTTCTCGTCGAACCGGATGTAGGAACCGTCGGGACGACGGCGCTCCTTCACGGTCCGAACGATGACGGCCTTGACGACATCGCCCTTCTTCACGTTGGCACCGGGGATGGCCTGCTTCACCGTCGCGACGATGATGTCCCCGATACCCGCGTAGCGACGGCCCGAGCCACCGAGAACACGGATGCAAAGGATTTCCTTCGCACCGGTGTTGTCGGCGACGCGCAGCCGCGACTCCTGCTGGATCACTTACAACTCCTGACCATTCCTGGCCTGCCAGATTTCCGACCTGACAGGCTCGGTCCAACGAACTACTACTTGGCCTTCTCGAGGATCTCGACGAGCCGCCAGCGCTTGGTGGCAGAGAGGGGACGCGTCTCCATGAGGCGCACGCGGTCACCCACACCGGCCGTGTTCTCCTCGTCGTGCACCTTCACCTTGGTGGTGGAGCGCAGGACCTTGGAGTAACGGCGGTGCTTCTTGCGGTCCTCAAGCGCGACCACGATCGTCTTGTCCATCTTGTCGCCGACGACGTAACCCTCGCGGACCTTGCGGTCGTTGCGGTCCTCGGTCGTGGCTTCGTTGCTTTCGGTCATGCCGCACCCTCACCAGTGGAGACCGCGTCGGGGGAAACCGAGAGACCGAGCTCCCGCTCCCTCATCACGGTGTAGATCCGGGCGATCTCATGCCGGATCGTCCGCAGACGACGGTTGTTGTCAAGCTGCCCGGTGGCCATCTGGAAGCGGAGGTTGAACAGCTCCTCCTTCGCCTCCTTCAGGCGCAGCACGAGCTCCTCCTCGGTGAGCTCACGCAGCTCGGAAGCGGTGGTACCCGCTGCCATCAGAACTCACCACCCTCACGCGTAACGATGCGGCACTTCATCGGGAGCTTGTGGATCGCGCGGCGCAGTGCCTCGCGGGCCACGGCCTCGTTCGGGAAGCTCATCTCGAAGAGCACCCGACCCGGCTTGATGTTGGCCACCCACCACTCCGGAGAACCCTTACCGGAACCCATGCGGGTCTCGGCGGGCTTCTTCGTCAGCGGGCGGTCCGGGAAGATGTTGATCCAGACCTTGCCACCACGACGGATGTGCCTGTTGATGGCAATACGCGCGGACTCGATCTGCCTGTTGGTCACGTAAGCCGGCTCCAGAGCCTGGATGCCGAACTCACCGAAGGTGACCCTCGTGCCGCCCTTGGCAGCACCCGACCGACCGGGGTGGTGCTGCTTGCGGTGCTTAACCCTCCGCGGGATGAGCACGACTCAGCCCTCCGTCTTCTCTTCAGCGGCCGGGGCTGCCGGCGTCTCGCTGGCCTGTGCGTCGGCCGCGGCGCGCCCAGCCTCGGTGCTCGTCGGCGTGGTGCCACTGGCACCAGAACGACGGGCCCGGTTCGGGCGGGCATCGCGGTCGCGACGAGGCGCGCGGTCAGCCGACGGGGCGGCGTCACGCTCACGCTTGGCGTTCAGACCACCGACGACGTCACCCTTGTAGATCCACACCTTCACGCCGATACGGCCGAACGTGGTGCGGGCCTCGAAGAAGCCGTAGTCGATGTCCGCGCGCAGCGTGTGCAGCGGCACTCGGCCATCGCGGTAGTGCTCGGAACGGGACATCTCGGCACCGCCGAGACGACCGCCGCACTGCACGCGGATGCCCTTGACCTGCGGGGAGCGCATGGCCGACTGGATGGCCTTGCGCATCGCGCGCCGGAAGGCGACGCGGTTGGACAACTGCTCCGCCACACCCTGGGCAACGAGCTGCGCATCCGACTCGGGGTTCTTGACCTCGAGGATGTTCAGCTGCACCTGCTTCTTGGTGAGCTTCTCCAGCTCACCGCGGATGCGGTCGGCCTCGGCGCCGCGACGACCGATGACGATGCCCGGTCGTGCGGTGAAGATGTCGACGCGAACGCGGTCACGGGTGCGCTCGATCTCCACCTTGGAGATGCCGGCACGCTCCATGCCACGGCCGAGCAGCTTGCGGATCTTGACATCCTCGGCCACGTACTCGGCGTACTGCTTATCGGCGTACCAGCGGGACTTCCAGTCAGTGGTGATCCCCAGCCGGAAGCCGTGCGGGTTGATCTTCTGACCCACTACCGGTTACTTCCCTTCGCGCTGGTCTTGCGAACCGCCTTGGGACGGGCTTCCGTCTTGGGACGGGACTCGACCTCGACGGTGATGTGACTCGTGCGCTTGCGGATCCGGTACGCGCGGCCCTGGGCCCGCGGACGGAAACGCTTCAGCGTCGGCCCCTCGTCCACGTAGACCTTCGACACCCAGAGGGTGGTCGGGTCCAGGGAGAGGTTGTTCTCGGCGTTGGCCACGGCGCTGGCGAGCACCTTCGCGACCGGCTCACTTGCCGCCTGAGGCGCGAACTGGAGCACGGCCAGGGCGTCGCTGGCGCTACGGCCCCTGATGAGCTCGATCACGCGACGCACCTTCATCGGCGTGTCGCGGACGTAGCGAGCCCGAGCCACGGCGCGCGGGTACTCCGGCGCACTGGCATCGTTGCGGGCGTTCATCGCTGCTTCCCCTTAGCTTCTTCCTAGTTCGTCGCCTAGCGGCGGCGCGACTTCCGGTCGTCCTTGATGTGGCCCTTGAAGGTGCGCGTCGGGGCGAACTCGCCCAGCTTGTGCCCAACCATGGCCTCGGTCACGAACACCGGGACGTGCTTCCGGCCGTCGTGCACCGCGAGGGTGTGCCCCAGCATGTCCGGAATGATCGTGGACCGGCGGGACCAGGTCTTGATGACGGTCTTCTTGCCCGACTCGTTGAGAACGTCCACCTTCTTGAGCAGGTGGTCGTCAACGAAGGGGCCCTTCTTAAGGCTGCGAGGCATCCTTCACTCCCTTCCTGCTCAGCGCTTCTTACCGGTGCGACGACGCCGGACGATGAGCTTGTCGCTTGGCTTGCGGCGGCGGGTACGGCCTTCGGGCTTACCAGCCGGGTTCACCGGGTGGCGACCACCGGAGGTCTTACCCTCACCACCACCGTGCGGGTGGTCGACCGGGTTCATGGCGACACCACGGACGGTGGGCTTGCGGCCCTTCCAGCGCATACGGCCGGCCTTGCCCCAGTTGATGTTGCTGTGGTCGGCGTTGCCGATCGCACCAACGGTGGCGCGGCAGCGGACGTCCACGTTGCGGATCTCGCCCGAGGGGAGACGCAGCTGGGCGTACGGGCCGTCCTTGGCGACAAGCTGAACGCTCACGCCTGCGGAACGGGCGATCTTCGCGCCGCCGCCGGGGCGGAGCTCGATCGCGTGGATGACCGTACCGACCGGGATGTTGCGCAGGGGGAGGTTGTTGCCCGGCTTGATGTCAGCCTTGGGCCCGTTCTCCACCATGTCGCCCTGGCGCAGCTTCTCGGGGGCGATGATGTAGCGCTTCTCGCCGTCCAAGTAGTGCAGCAGTGCGATGCGCGCCGTGCGGTTGGGGTCGTACTCGATGTGAGCGACCTTGGCCGGCACGCCGTCCTTGTCGGTGCGGCGGAAGTCGATCAAGCGGTATGCCCGCTTGTGACCGCCACCCTGGTGACGGGTGGTGATCCGCCCCTGGTTGTTGCGGCCGCCCTTCTTGG
>DATMCA010000136.1:0-4345 GCA_035559015.1 Umezawaea sp.
GCGAGTGCTCGTCCGGATCGCCACCGCCCTCGCCCGCGAAGTGCAGGCCCGCCAACACCTTGCTCGGACGGCCGTTGCCGAGCTTGAACACCCAGGCCGCACCCGAGTCGCCGCCGGAGCTGATCTCGCCGTCCGCGGGCTTGTTCCGCTCGTCGACGCCGATCTCGCACTCACCGGCCGTGCCGCCGTAGTCGATCTTCACCAGGGTGTCGACCCGGCGCACGATCCCGTGCGTGACCCCGGTCGTCCGCCCGCTCTTGACGACCTTGTCGCCCAGTTCCGGGTCGCCGATCTGCGTGACCGCGACGCCCAGTTCCATCGCGGTCGCGTCGTACTCGCGGTCCTCGATGGACGCGATGGCGCAGTCGCCCGCCTTGCCCAGGTAGGAGCGGACCAGCTTGCCGAGCCGGTTGCGGTCGACCCGGTTGTCGTCGTGCGGGCCGGGCTGCACCACGTCCTCGCCCAGCGCGCCCTTCGGGCCGTGCAGCACGTGCCAGTTGCTCAGCACGTACGGCGTGCCGTCGACCCTGTCGTAGACGACGCAGCCGATCGTGCCCGCGCTGACCTTCACGTGGCCGACGCTCGCACCGGGCGCGATCGGGTCGATGCGCGTCTTGCGCTCGACGGCGGCGGCCTCGGCCACCACCTTGAAGTCCGGTTTGTAGTCCCGTTCCAGCACGTCCGTCGGGACCTCGAAGCCGTCCACCACGATGACCTCCGGCAGCCGGACGGTGCCCAGCGCCTCCAGTTGCTCGGGCTGCGCCTTCTGCCGCACGGTGAACTGGACGGAGATCTCCTTGGTGGGCTTGCCGTCCTTGTGCTTGTAGCCCACGCCGATGGACGAAACGTTCTCGTCGCGCAGGAAGTCCGAGCCCTTGGCGCGGATGAACCGCCGCAGCGAGCTCATGAGCTCGTCGCGGCCCTTGGCGGACTTGCGTGCGGCCATGGGGAACTCCCTCTCCGATCACCTTGCTGTCGCCCGGTGTCGGAGGGGTGTTAGCCCTGGCGCGCGCCGCTCACCCGAACAGCCCAGGCTCCACGCGCACGGCGACGATCGGCCGTTCCCCGGTGGTGCACGACGCGGAACTGTTGACGCTCCACCGGTACCGGCTGAACCCGCCGGTGGCGTCGGAGGCGTAGAACATCATGTGCCCGTAGCCCGCGCCGGTGCGCTGCGTGGACTCGTCGACGATCCGGCTGTCCGGGAACGACGCGTAGTCACCGACCCCGTACACCCCGTGCGGCTCCGACGTGCAGTCCACGACCTCAACCGCGTACTGCGTCTCGCCCTCGAACGAGCTCCGCCCGTCGTAGACCTCCTTGACCTCCCGCACCATCACGATGTGCCCCGTGTTGGTGCCCTGGTCCTGCCGGAAGTCGATCGCGATCAGGTCACCGGGCCGCAGGTCGGCGACCTCCGCGACCACCGAGAAGTGCGGCACCCGGCCACCCGCGAACGCGTTCAGGTAGCCCCTCGCGTACGGACTGCGCGACCCGAAGTGCTTCGCGAAGAACCACCGCGTGGCCCACCTCGGGTAGGCCCGCCGCAACACGGCCGTGATGAACGAGGCGCACTGGCTCTGGTTCGTCCAGCTCTCGGGAACCCCGCGCTTGCCCCACCGGACCACGTTGCGCTGCGCCGGGTCCTTGTAGACGTTCCGGCTGACCGGGAGGTTGTCGATCAACCGCTCAGCCACGACCAGGTGCGCCGGCCGCCCGTCGGCGGACCGGTCCACAGCACTGTGGAGAGCCGCCCGAGTGCTTCTCATGGTGGACAACGATAGGTGCGGGGGACGGAGTACCAGGTCTCCGGGGTTGGTGAACCCGTCGGCCGGGACGCTGGACTCCGGCACGTCGACCGCGAGGCCGATGTGACCCGCGAGCGGTGCGGAATGCGTGACAGAAGGCGGATATTGACTGGTCAGCGGCCTGTGGTGGGTTGGCGCGGCACTGCTCTCGGGCTGGGAGAACGGCGAGGTTCGAGCGCCTCGACACCCGACGGTGTTCATGTGGCGAGACGCTCATCCACGTACTGTGACCGGCGATTAGGCTCGGTGGCGCGGCCGGCTGACCGGGCGTGGAAGCGGAGCCTGGAGGCAGTTGCATGACGTTCACCGAGGGGCGGCTGAAGTGGCTGACCGTCGCCGAGGAGTTGGCGACGGCGTTGCGCGTCGACGCCGCTGAGCGCGATCGGCTCGGCGAGTCCCCGGTGCGGGAGTTGGAGCTGCTCAAGCAGTCCGGTCTGCTGACGATCCCGGACTGGGCGACGCAGCAGGCCGTGACCAGGGTGATCGGTGCGGCGGACGCGAACATCGGGCACCTGCTCGGCTACCACTACCTCCAGATCTGGCGCAGCGGGCTGTTCGACACGCCCTTCGAGGCGGGCGACAACCTGTTCTGGGCCGGTGTCAGCAACCCCCTGGACGCGGCGTTGCAGCTCACCCCGGTGGACGGCGGCTACCTCGTGGACGGGCGCAAGACGTTCGCCACGGGGGCCGCGCTCGCGGACAAGCTCGTCGTCAGCGCGACCCGCACGGACAACGGCGAGAAGCTGACGTTCCTGCTCGACGGCGGCGTGCCCGGTCTGTCGTTCGCGGGTGACTGGAACAACATGGGGCAGCGCCTCACCGCCAGCGGCGGCGTCGTCTTCGAGAAGGTCTCCGTGCCCGCCGCGAACGTGCTCGGCGTGCAACCCGACGAGGGTGATTCGCCGCGCCTGTCGTTGGCGGCGCTGGGTTTCCAGCTCGTGCTCGCGCAGCTCTACGTCGCCATCGCCGAAGGCGCGCTCGCCGAGGCGGCCCGCTACACGCGGTCGACCACGCGACCGTGGTTCCTCAGCGGTGTCGACACCGCCACGGCCGACCCGTACGTCCTCGCCACGTACGGCGAACTGGTCGCGCAGGTCGAGGCGGCCGGGCTGCTGGCCGACCACGCGTCCGAGGCGCTGCTGGCCGCGTCCGACGCGGGCGCGGACCTGACCGTCGACCAGCGCGCCGCGACGGCCGCCGCGATCTCGTCGGCCAAGGTCTTCTCGACCAGGGTCGTCAACGACACCACGAGCAAGGTGTTCGAGCTGTGCGGGGCCCGCGCGACGGCCTCCGGCTACGGCTTCGACCGGTTCTGGCGCAACTCCCGCACCCTGACCCTGCACGACCCGGTCAGCTACAAGGCGCGCGAGGTGGGGGAGTACTTCCTGACCGGCGGACGGGCACCGTTCACCGGGTACAGCTGATGGAGCCGGTGCTCGCGAACAGCGTCCGCCTGGAGGCCGACGGCGTCCACGTCCTCGACCGCCGCGACTTCCCGTTCGAGCGGAAGTGGGTGCGCTGCACCACGGTCGAGGCCGTCGCCAAGTCCATCGAGGACATGGTCACGCAGTCGTCCGGACCGTACTTCGCGGTGCTGTGGGGCATGGTCCTCGCGGCCCGCGAAGCGGCGCCGCTGAACGCCGCCGACGCCCGCGCCCACCTGGGCCGCGCGGCGGAACGGCTGGAGAGCACCCGCCGCACCAACAACCACCTGCGCAAGGCCGTCGCCGCCGTGCTGACGGCCGTGGACGCGGCGGGCCCGACCACCGGCGCGGACCTGGAAGCCGCCGCACTGGCCGGGGCGAAGGCAGGCGACGAGCGCTACCGCTCCCGCAGCCGCGCGCTCGGCACCGCCACCGCCGCACTGCTGCCCGACGACGCCTGCGTCCTCACGCACTGCTGGGCCGACCTGTACCTGACGGAGACGGTTTCCGCTGCTCAGCGAGACGGCAAGCGCTTGCGGTTCATCTGCACCGAGACCCGCCCGTACCTCCAAGGCGCCCGCCTCACCGCCGAGACCCTGGCCGAGATGGGCGTCGACACCACCGTCATCACCGACGGCATGGGCGCGGCCGTCCTCAGCTCCGGCGAGGTCGACGCCCTGGTCACGGCGGGTGACCGCGTCACCATGGACGGCCACGTCGTCAACAAGATCGGCACCCTCGGCCTGGCCGTGGCGGCGACCGCGTTCAACGTCCCGTTCCACGCGCTCGTCCAGGCCCCGGACCGCTTGGCCCCCACGGCGGCCGACGTCCCGATCGAGTACCGGCACGGCGACGAGGTCCTGTCCACGCGGGGCACGCGCACCGCGAGCCACCGGGTCCGCGGCCACTACCCGGCGTTCGACATCACCCCGCCGCGGTTCGTCACGTCGGTCGTCACCGACCGCGGTGTCTACGCTCCGGACCGACTGGCCGACTACTACCGAGGAGAACAGCAGTGAGCACCCCGACGTGGGTAGTCCTGGACATCGAGGGCACCCTCAGCTCGACCGACCAGGTCCTCGTGGTCCTCTACGACTACGCCCGACCCCGTCT
>DATMCA010000137.1:0-9411 GCA_035559015.1 Umezawaea sp.
CCGCGAAGCCGCGGTTCATGTTCTCGCCGTGGTCGCCGTCGCCGATCTCGCGATCGAGCCTGCTCAGCTCGTCGCGGTGCTCCTCCAGCATCTTGGCCGCCGTCCGCATCGCGGTGGCCACCCCGTGCCCCGAACACGCCACCACGGTCAGACCCCCCAGCGGAGAGCGGCTGTGTGGACGGGCGCGTCCCACAGCTCGACCAGCTCGTCGTCCAGCTTCAGCAGGGTGAGGCTCATGCCCTGCATCTCCAGACTGGTGACGAAGGGACCGACCAACCGCCGTTCCACCACGATTCCCCGTTCCGCCAGCAACCGCTCCGCGATGCCGTGCGCCAAGTAGAGCTCGATGAGCGGGGTTCCGCCCATCCCGTTGGTGAACAGCAGGACCCGGTCGCCCTCGGTGAAGGGCAGGTCCACCAGGATCGGGTCCAGCAGGCTCTCGACCATCTCGTCGGCGGTGCCGATCTTCACCCGGCGCCTGCCCGGCTCGCCGTGGATGCCGATGCCGAGTTCGATCTCGTCGTCGGCGAGGGTGAAGCCGGGCTCGCCCGCGTGCGGCACGGTGCCCGCCGCCAGCGCGAGGCCCATGGACCGGACCTGGCCGATCACCTTGCGCGCCAACGCCTCGCAGCCGTCGAGGTCGACACCGCGTTCGGCCGCCGCCCCGACGACCTTCTCCAGCAGCAGCGTCCCGCCGACCCCGCGCCTGCCCGCGGTGTAGAGCGAGTCGGTGACGGCCACGTCGTCGTCGATCACGACGCTGCGGACCTCCACGCCCTCGGCGGCGGCCAGTTCGGCGGCGGTCTCGAAGTTGAGCACGTCGCCGGTGTAGTTCTTCACGATCAGGAGGGCGCCCACGCCGCCGTCGGTCTTCTGCACGGCGGCCTGGATCTGATCAGGCGTCGGCGAGGTGAACACGTGGCCGGGGCAGGCGGCATCGAGCATCCCCCTGCCGACGAAACCGCCGTGCATGGGTTCGTGGCCCGCACCACCACCGGAGATGATCGCCACCTTGCGGGGCACGGGGGCGTCCGCCCGCACGACCACCGCCGGGTCGAGCTGGACCTCGATGAGGTCCGGGTGCGCCGAGGCCATCCCCTTCAGGGACTCCTCGACCACTGTGGACGGATCGTTGATGATCTTCTTCATGGTGCCCTCCCGATCGCCGCTGACCGAATGCCATTAGTACCCCACGTCACGGGCCGTCGTAACGGCACTAGTACCTCGATTAGGGTTAGGTGATCCTAAGAAGTGCAGTTCAGTGACCTTGAGTAGCGAAGGACTCGCCCAGTGTTGAAGCGAAGGACCACGTGGGCAGCTGCCGTCGCCTGTGCGCTCACCCTGACCGCGTGCGGCCAGCCGACGCAACCCGCCGGACAGCCCGCCGTGGCGCAGGGCGGAGCGGAGTTCGGTCAGGCGGGCGACAGGAGCAAGACGTTCGGCACCGACGCCGCGCCCGGCGAGTACCCCCGCACGATCCGCCACGCGATGGGCGAGACGAAGCTGGAGAAGAAGCCGGAACGGGTCGTGGTCCTCGACGGCGGCGAACTGGACAACGTGGTCGCGCTCGGCATCAAGCCGGTCGGCGTCGCGTTCCCCGACGGCGCCCCGGACATGCCGCCCTACATCGGTGACAAGGCGGGCACGCCGGAGAACGTCGGCTCGATCAGCGCGCTCAACCTGGAGGCCATCGCGAAGCTCCAGCCGGACCTCATCCTCGGTTCGCAACTGCGCGCGGAAGCCCAGTACGCCAAGCTCTCCGCCATCGCGCCGACCGTGTTCGCGGTCCGCCCCGGCTACACCTGGAAGGAGAACTTCCGGCTCAACGCCGCCGCGCTCGACCGCGTCGCCGACGCGCAGACGATGCTCGCCGACTACGCGAAGCACGCCGAGGACGTCGGCTCCAAGATCGAGCAGGAGTTCGGCAAGCGGCCCACCATCTCCATGGTCCGCTTCCTCGCGGGCAAGACCCGGCTGTACGCCAAGAAGTCGTTCATCGGCACGATCCTGATCGACGCGAAGCTGCCGCAGCCGGAGAGCCAGCAGGTCGACGACCTCGCCGTGGAGGTCAGCACCGAGCAGATCGGCAAGGCCGACGCCGACTGGATCCTCTACGCCACCTACGGCGACGCGTCGAAGACCGCGCAGCAGGAGATCCTCGCCGGGCCGCTGTGGGCGGGCCTGAGCGCGGTGAAGGCGGGGCACGCGAAGCCCGTCGCGGACGAGACCTGGTTCCTCGGGCTGGGCGTCATCGGCGCCGAGGCCGTGCTGACCGACCTGGAGAAGCAGGTCACCACCTGACGACCGGCCCGGCGCGGGTGGCGGGGGACGCCACCCGCTGCCGGGTCAGCGGCCGTAGAGCAGCCTGGTGAGCCGGACGACGTGGCGCACGGTGCGCGAACCGCGGTCGTAGGTCATCGGGTTGAGCATCGCCCGGAAGCGCAGCCTGGTCACGGACTGCGGGCTGGCGAACTCGCGCAGCCCGTCCTCCCCGTGGATGCGGCCGAACCCGGAGTCGCCGACGCCGCCGAACGGCAGGCCGGGGATCGCCGCGAACGCGAGCACGGCGTTCACCGACACCATGCCGCAGCGCATCTTGCGGGCCAGTTCCTCGCCTCGACCGCGGGAGAACACCGAGCCGCCGAGCCCGTAGCGCAGCGCGTTGGCCAGCCGGACGCCCTCGTCCGCGTCCTCCACCCTGGTGATCACCAGGGTGGGCCCGAACGTCTCCTCGGTCACGGCGGTGGAGTCCTCCGGCACGTCCACCAGCACGATCGGCGCCACGTACGGCGGCCGGATCGAGTCCAGCCCGCCGACGACGGCCCGCCCGCCGCGGTCCAGCGCGTCCCGCACGTGCGCCTGGATGACCTCGACCTGGCGCGGCATGGTGATCGGCCCGAACGGGGCGTTCGGCTCGCCACCGGGCCGCAGCCTCGACGCCTGCTTGGTCACCAGCTCGATGAACTGGTCCGCCACGGCCTCGGCCACGTAGACGCGTTCCACGCCCGCGCAGGTCTGGCCGGAGTTGAAGATCCCGCCCCACACGGCCGCCGCGGCGGCGGCCTTCACGTCCGCGTCGTCCGCGACGATCAGCGCGTCCTTGCCGCCGCACTCCACGAGGACCGGCGTCAACGTCTCGGCGCAGGCCGCCATGACGCGCTTGCCGGTCGGCGTGGAGCCGGTGAACGCGATCTTGTCGACCCCGGCCCGGCACAGCGCGGCGCCGGTCTCGCCGAAGCCCGTCACGACCTGGAACAGGGTGGCGTGCTCGGGCGAGGCCTCGGCGAACGTCCTGGCCAGGAACTCGCCGACGCCGGGCGTGTACTCGCTGGGCTTGAACACCACGGCGTTGCCCGCGGCGAGCGCGTACGCGATGGACCCCATCGGCGTGAACGCCGGGTAGTTCCACGGGCCGATCACGCCGACCACGCCGAGCGGCTTGTACTCGATGCTGGCCGCGTGGTTGTACATCAGCATCCCCGGCGACACCCGGCGCTTGCCGAGCACGCGGCTGGCGTGCTTGCCCGCCCAGTGCAGGTGGTCGATGACCAGCGCCAGCTCGGTGCGGGCGTCGTCGGCCGACTTGCCGGTCTCGTTGCTGATCAGCGACTGGAACTCGTCCAGCCTGCGGACCAGGAGCTTGCGCCACGCGTCGATCCGCGCACGCCTGCCGTCGAAGCCGAGCGCGGCCCACTCCTCCGCGGCCGTGCGGGCGCGGAGGACGGCGGCCTCGACGTCGGCCGCGGTGTGCACCGGGTGGTGACCGACGACCTCGCCCGTGCGCGGGTCCAGTGAGGCGAACCGCGTCTGCTCGCCGTCCGCTTCGGCGGACTCGGCCGGGGCGATCTGCGTCATGAGCCCTCCAGAGGTGCTGCGGCGGTGCGGCTGGTTACCCAAGAGTAGGGGAATTCGACGCCACCGTAAGCCCCCGTCAGGCCCTCGGCAGCTTCGGGAGCAGCGCCTTGGCGAACGCCTGCGCCTTCGCGCAGCGGTCGAACTCCGCCTTCTTCGGACCCGCGGACTTCACCTCGACCGTCTCCCCCTCGTCGTCGTCGCCCCTCAACTGGACCCACTTGATCGTGCACGACGGGAACGAGGTGTTGCTGTCGATCTGGTAGCCCTTCACCCCACCGAGGTCGACCTCGGTCTGCTTGGAGTCGAACTTGTCGTCCTTCGGGACGAACCCGCCGCGGAAGTCGAGGGTCATCTCGGCGTCGTCGCCGACCCACGAGCAGTTGTGCAGGCCGTACGGGTAGACGCGCGGGGTCTTGACCGTCGCTTCGAGCACGGCCGCGTCCGACGGCAGCGCGCACGGGTCGACCGTGATCACCGACCCCTTGGGCGGGGTCCGGACGGCGGTCTTGCCCTTGGCCAGCTTCACCACGGACTCGGCGACCTTGCGGCCGGGCACGCACCCGTCGCCGTCCTTGTAGCCGATCTGGACGGTGAACGCGAGGCCGGGATCGTCCTGGGTGATCACCGAGACGAAGCACGCGCTGCCTTCGAGCACCTGCTCGTAGCTGGGCAGACCGGCGATCTTCTTGTCCGCCTTCTTGACCTCGCTGGTCATGGTCTGGCCGACCTCGACGGTGATCGAGAGCTCCTTGCCGTCCTTGTCCTTCATGAAGTTGGAGCACCGGCTGAACCCGCCGGGCACGGCGTCGTCCGGTTTGCCCAGCTCCTTGAGGGTGTCCGCGTCCAGGAGCTTGCACGGGTCGAGCAGCCGCAGCTTGTCCGCGGCGAACGCCGGGTCGGCGGGCTCACCCGTGGACGTGGACCCGGTCACGGGTTTCTCCGACGGGTCGGCCGCGTTCGCCTGGATCGTGCTGCGCGGGAACGGCGGCTGCTTCGCCAGCGCGTTCGACCCACAGCCTGCGACGAGCAGGGCGAGCACGCTGAGGGCGGCGGCGACCGCGTGAACGGGGCGGGCGAGACGGGGCACGAGGTGCACGGTAGCGAGCGCCGCGAACGTGCACAGACCGAACCGGCACTTCGATACCAACCGGACACGGACCGCGTGGTCGAGGTCACCGAAGGGTTCGGGAACGATTCAGAAGATCGACGCGATGTACTTGGTGACAGGAAATCCCGATCGAGAGGAACACCTTGGGCAAGCACAGGAGCACGCGCTCGATGATCGGCCGCACCCTCGGCCGCGCGGTCCGCTGGATCGACGACTGGACCGTGGAGGCTTTCAACCCGGTCTACCCGCACCACAAGCGCAGGTAGACCGGTCGGGACCTCCAGGGTCCCGACCGGTCTGGCGAACCTGGCAGCGTCGCCAGGGCTCTACCTCAGTGCCCTTCGCCGGCCTTCGTCTCCTCGACGGCAGCCTCGTCGGGCACGATCAGCGGCTTCGTGAACGTCCACACACCGAAGAACGCGGCCACGACGAGCATCCCCAGCCCGGACCAGAGGTTGATGTTCAACCCGTCCGCCTTGGCAAGGTCCTCGTCGTTGGTGAACCCGAGCCCCACGATCGTCAGCACCACGCCGTAGACCCCGAAGAGCACGGCGATGATCAGGCGGAGGTCGAACAGACCCGCCCTGTGGCTCTTCCCAGCCATGTTCACGACCTCCCTCAGCCGAAGATGATGTAGAGCGCGGTGGTCAGGACGAGCACGCCGCCGCCGAGAAGCGCGGGCGAGCGGTACCAGCCCGCGTCGTCACCGGTGGTGGAGTGCGTGCGGTCGGCCTTCGGCGTGAGGCTGTAGACCAGCCCGCCGAGCTGCTTCTCCGGCACGGGTTTCGTGAACATCGTGACGATGACGCTGACCACGATGTCGAGCACGAACGCCACGCTGGCGCCGACGAAGCTGGCGCCCTGACCGGGCAGGTCGAGCACGCCGAGCAGCTTCGGGTCCGCCATCACGAAGACCGCGACCGCGCCGAGCGTGCCCGCCACGAGACCGATCCAACCGGCCGCCGCGGACATCCTCTTCCAGAACATGCCGAGGATGAACGTGGCGAACAGCGGCGCGTTGAAGAACGAGAACAGCGCCTGGATGTAGTCCATGATGTTGCCGTAGCCGGACGCGATGAACGCCGTGCCGATCGCGATGATCGTGCCGCCGATCGTCGCCAGGCGACCGACCCGCAGGTAGTACTCGTCCGGGCGGTCCTTCTTGACGTAGTCCTGCCACAGGTCGTACGTGAAGACGGTGTTGAACGAGCTGACGTTCGCCGCCACACCGGCCATGAACGACGCCAGCAGACCGGTGATCGCGATGCCGAGCATGCCGTTGGGCAGCAGTTCGCGGATGAGCAGCGGCAGCGTCTCGTTGTAGGTGATGCCGCCGGAGTCCTGGCCCTCGTTGAGCGCTTGGACCTGCGGGATCACCACCGCCGCGATCATGCCCGGGATGATGATGATGAACGGGATCAGCGCCTTGGGGAACGCGCCGATGATCGGCGTGCGCCGCGCGGCGGACATGCTCTTCGCCGACAGGGCCCGCTGGACCTCGGCGAAGTTCGTCGTCCAGTACCCGAACGAGAGCACGAAGCCCAGGCCGAACACGATGCCGATCACGCTGAGCACCGGGTTCGAGATGCCGGTCAGCTCGGTCGCGGGCCAGGCGCTCAACTCCTCGCCCGAGCCCTTCGCGGTCAGCTTCTCGACCATCCCGTTCCAGCCGCCGACCTTGTGCAGGCCGACGATCGTCAGCGGCAGCAGGGCCGCGACGATCACGAAGAACTGGAGCACCTCGTTGTAGATCGCGGCCGAGAGACCGCCGAGGGTGGTGTAGGTCAGCACGACCAGGGCCGCGATCACGATCGACAGCGGGATCGGCCAGCCGAGCAGCAGGTTCAGCAGCAGCGCCAGCGCGTACAGGTTCACGCCCGCGATCAGCACCTGGGCGAGGGCGAAGCTCAGCGCGTTGACGAGGTGGGCGCCGGTGCCGAAGCGGCGGCGCAGGAACTCGGGGACGCTCCGGACCTTGGAGCCGTAGTAGAACGGCATCATCACCAGGCCGAGGAACACCATGGCCGGGATCGCGCCGATCCAGTAGTAGTGCACGGTCGGCAGGCCGTACTGCGCGCCGTTCGCCGCCATGCCCAGCAGTTCGATAGCGCCGAGGTTCGCGGAGATGAACGCCAGGCCCGTCACCCAGGCCGGGAGTGATCGTCCGGAGAGCAGGAAGTCGAGGCTCGTGGAGACGGAGCGTCTCGCCATCACGCCGATGCCCAGGACCACCGCGAAGTAGATGACCAGCAGGATGTAGTCGAGCGGATTCGCGTCCAGCCGAAGATCCGCCTGAGCCAGTACGGGCACCAGCGCCCACCTCCCAAACGAGCCAACCCAAACCAACAAACTCACACAAGAACCATCAGGAGTGGACGCTACCGCAGAGCGTTGACACCACCTCGACGGGACGCTAGTTCACCTCGGACCAGCGCGCCGATCAGTGATCGCCCAGTCGGGATTTGAACGCGACACCGCACATCCCCGTACTTCCGGTCATAGCCAACGCCACAGTGACGTGAGGTGATCGGTGTGCCCCTCCTGACCGCGAACGGTGCCGCGTACTCGGCACGGGAACTGACCCCGTGGGAGTTGGACGAGTACACGAGGGGCGGTGGCTACGACGTCCGCTTCCTGATCCGCGGCATCGGCTACCCGGCCAGCCCGAAGTGCGTCAGCCACTACCCCGGCTCGCTCGACCGCCACCGCGCGGCGGGCCGGATCGTGCTGCTGAGGCACCGCATCGGCACCGACGACTTCGCGGGCGGCTGGGACGCGGGCCAGGCCCACGCCCGTGCCGCGCTGGCCGACGCGCGCATCGAGGGCTACCCCGAGAACCTCCCCCTGATCTTCACCTGCGATCGCAGGCTCGACGAGGTCGACCGCGACGAGATCCCCCTGTCCACCGCCCTCTCCTACCTCGACGGCGTCGCGGACGTCATCGGCTTCGACCGCACGTGGTGCTCCGGCTACGCCGACCTCGTGCACGTCGCCCAGGACATCGGCGCGGCGGCGGGCTTCGTGCTGCGCGGCCCGGAGACCGGGATGCGCGACGGGATCGCGTTCCACCGGGCCGACGGCGAACGCATCTTCCCCGGCCGGATCGAGGCCGACCTGCTCAAGGCGTACGTCGATCTCGACGCCTTCGAAGGAGACGACTTCCTGATGGGCCTTGAGCCGTGGCAGCAGGAACGCATGTACGACCGGATCATGTCGATGAGCGCGGGCGTGGCCGGTGAGAGCTTCAACGGCCGCCAGTTCGAGCACCACGAGCAGCGGCTCGCGAGCATCGACCACAAGCTCGACGTCATCGGCGGGGTGCTCACCAGGCTGGCCATGCGGGACGGCGGCCTGGACCTCACCGACGAGGAGACAGCGATGCTCGCGTCCCGGCTCGGCTCGCCGACGACGTCGGACCTCGGTGACCTGGCCGACCACCTGTCCATGCACCTGGACCTGGGCCGCGACACCGTCTACCGGGTCCTGGAGGAGCTGTACCAGCCGTCGACCGTGCGCGTCATGAAGCACGCGCGCAAGCCGTCGCACGCGGCGGCCGACGACCTGTCGGGGCAGGCGTCCTGAACGCGGGAGAGGCCATTCGAGTCGGGGCACTCGACGAGGTGAGGCGCCATGACGGCTTCCTGGGTGATCTCGGCACTGCTGGTCGCGGCGGCAGCGGCGGCGGCAGCCGCGCTGAGCCGCCGACTCCACCGAAGACGGATCCGGCGGCGCACCGTGGCCAGGGTCCGCAAGGCCGTCGGGAAGTGGCTGCGCCCCATGCCGGTCCACCGCTACCTGCTGGACCCGGAAGAACACCGAGCACGAGCGAGCTGAACCGCCCGATCCAGGAACGGAGGTCGTCGACCGCGATGTTGCAGATCCGGACGCCAGTCCAGGACAACCCGCTCCCCCCGCCGGAGGACCGCACCGGCCGACAGTTTGGACGGGACATGACCGCAGGCCCACGAGAGCGCTTGATCGACAGCACGATCGCCCTGATCCGCAGGAGAGGCGTCCACGCCACCGGCCTGACCGACCTCCTGAGCCACAGCGGCACCGCGAGGCAGTCCATCTACCAGCACTTCCCCGGCGGCAAGGCCGAACTGGTGGAGCAAGCCACCAAGGAGGCCGGACGGCAGATGGTGGCCCTGCTGGACACCTTCGAGGACGACCCGGTCAGCATGGTCGACGGCCTGATCTCCTGGTGGGAACAGGAGTTGGGCACCACGGACTACACCTCGGGCTGCCCCGTCGTCGCCGCCGCCCTCGCCCCGTCCCCAGCGGCCGGCCGCGCCTTCTCCGCCTGGGAGAACCGCTTCACCGGCGTCCTGGTCCGCGCGGGCGTCACCCAACCCGCCGCCACGTCACTCGCCACGTTCACCCTGAGCGCCCTGGAAGGCGCCATCGTGCTCTCCCGAGCAGCCGCCTCAACCCGCCCCCTGGCAGAC
>DATMCA010000138.1:0-2600 GCA_035559015.1 Umezawaea sp.
GATCGCCTCGAACGGCCCGTCGGGCGACGGGCCGCGGTGGACGAGGTAGCCGGCCGCTCCCTCGACCGGGGACCAGGCGATCGACACCTGGCCGCGGCCGCGGACCGCCCGAACACTGCCGGGCGGTGGCAACGACACGCCGGGAGCGGGCCGGTCACGCTCCGATTCGGCGCCGATCGTCTCGAACCAGGCGATCCTGGCCGAGCTGCCCGGTGCCACCGTCGGCGGAAGGCTCGATGTGCCGGCGGCGTCGCGCGGGGCCACGGCTAGTGCAGATGGACCGGGTTGCGGCCGGCGTCGGCCCCGAACCGTTCCATCCCGATGAGCGGCTTGAGCGCCTTCTTGACTTCCTTCGTGGCGAACGCGTGACGCATCATGTCGTGGCCGAGCGCGTTGCCGATAGCGGCCATGATGATGCCCTGGTCGAGCGACAGGTAGCTGTCCGAGACGACGCCCGTGTCGACGTTGACCGAGTCGCGGAAGCCCCACGGGGTGTAGATGTCAAAGTCGTCCTCGAGGTTGGCGAGGTTCGTCATCACCGACTCCGGTGCCCACCGGAGGCCCAGGAAGGCCGCGTGGGGGGTGACCACCCCGTTCGTGTAGGCGGAGGGCGCCGGGTCGGGCATCGCCGGCCGGCCCGGACAGCCCGCGAAGCCGTGATCGACCAGGGTGTTGTTTTCGTTCGACGGGTACCCGCCGGGGTCCATCCCGATCGCGTCCACCCCGTACACGCTGTACCCGCCCTCAGGCACGTTCGCAGGCGAGAAGCCCCAGTAGCCATAGCCCGCATCGACCAGTCCGTGGTGGATCTGAGCCGCCACGGTCAGCGGATGGTTGACCTTCCAGCTCTTCTTGGCCCAGTTCTCCTCGGGCACGAAGAGGGCCGGCATCAGGGCCTCGAAGGCGCTCCCGCCCCAGCCCGGCACGACCCGGGTGCCGTTGTACGGGTATGCGCCCTCGAAGACGGTGACCCGGTCGTTGGTGGCGCCGTCGACCTCATATGTCCGGTCGACGCCGAGCGGCTTCGTCTCCGGCCAGCTCCAGTCACAGGTGTCGGGGAAGGTGCGCCACGAGCCGAAGTACGTCGAGGGCGGAAGCTCGCCCTTGGCGATGCCGATGTAGGTGGCGATCCGGCTCTCGCTCACCGTCGTGTCGTAGCAGCACGGATTGTTGCCCGTACTGGGCTCGATATGGAACAGGATGCGGTCGAGGTGCTGGTCGTGGTACGTGGCCCCACCCCTGGTGCCGCTCCCGTCGTCCGCGCCTGGGCCGCCCGGGTACACCACCCGGTGGAACACGCCCATGTCCATCGCGTCGTAGATGGCCTTCGCGCGCGCGCCGACCTCCGGCACGCTCGTATACACGACGTGCAGCCCGGTGGCGAGCCAGCCGTTGTCGACGGACGAAAGTCTCGGCGGGCCGCCGAAGGGGATCTTCTGCAGCGTGTTGTGGTCATACCAGTTGTAATACTGGCCGTCGGGCGAGTGGCGCTCCATCGTCTCGAGCGAGTGGAGCGTCCGGTCGAGCCGGGTCACGACCTCCGTGTGGCTGATGATCCCGAGCCGCTCTGCGACGATGGCGCTCCACATGTACGCCCCGATGTTCGTCGTGGACGTCTCGGCGCTGGTCGTCCCATCAGATCTCAGCTTGTCGGCCGGCAGCCCCGTGGTTGGGCTGGTCATGGCCACGAAGGATGCCCACGTGTCGCGGGCATAGCGCAGCAGGGTGGCCCGCTGGCCGCCGCTCAGCCCGGCTGCGTCGACGGCGGTCGCCATCGTGGGCAGAACGAGAGCCGCGGCCAGGGCGGCGATCAGGAGGAGTCGGAGTCGGGGCGGGCGGCGCGTGGTCATGTCGATTCCTTCCCTTGCCTGGGCTCGGGCGACCCGTCAGGGCCGCCGCCTCAGCCCTTGAGTCCGGTCGTGGCGATGCCTTCGGTGATCCATCGCTGGAAGAGGATGAAGACGACCAGGACGGGCACGACGAGGATCACCGAGCCCGCCATGAGCATCCCGTGGTCGGCCTGGTACTGACCAGTCGCAAACGTGGCCAGTGCAACCGGCAGCGTGTACATCCGAGGCTCCGTGGCCATCACCAGCGGATAGATGAAGCTGTTCCAGCTGCCGCGGAACGTCAGGATGCCGAGCGTCGCGAGGATCGGCGTCGCGATCGGCATCACGACCGACCAGAAGATCCTGAATTCACCACCGCCGTCGATCCGGGCGGCTTCCAGGAGCTCGTTCGGAACGCCGAGCATGAACTGGCGCATCAGGAAGACGCCGAAGGGGCCAGCCAGGAACGGCAGGATCAAGCCCGGGTAGCTGTTCACCAGGTTGAGCCCGCTCATGAGGATGAAGTTCGGGATGAGGGTGATCCCGGCCGGCACCATGAGCGTCGCCAGGACAACGGCCATGACCAGCCGCTTGCCGCGCCATGGCAGCTTCGCCAGCGCATATCCGAGCATCGGGCAGAAGATCAGTGTGCCGACGGTCACGGCCAGCGCGACGAATGCGGAGTTGAAGAAGAAGCGCGGGAAGTCGAGCTGGTCGAACAGGCGGCTGTAATTGTCGGTTGTCGGGGCGGACGGCAGGAAGGTCGGCGGG
>DATMCA010000139.1:0-6887 GCA_035559015.1 Umezawaea sp.
ACGCGACCGCCCCGCCGACGAACTCGGCGAGGTCGTTCATGATCACCACGGCCTCGGCGATCAGCCACAGCCCCAACCGCACGGGCGTGGTGGTCCTGTCCCGGCAGACCTCGGCGAGGCTCTGCCCGGTCGCCAGTCCCAACTTGGCGGCCAGGTACTGGACGAACATCGCCATCAGGCACGCCGAGACCACGGCCCACACCAGCACGTAGCGGTAGTCGACGCCCGCGCTGACGTTGGTGGCGATGTTGCCGGGGTCGACGAACGCGACGGCGGCGACGAACGCCGGCCCGATCAGCCCCAGGAACCGACCGCGGGCGAGGAACCCGCGGCCGGTCTTCGGGTCGACACCCGGCGGTTCCAGAGCGGGCGGCGCGGCGTAGGAGGCGTCGTTCAACGGTGGGTTCAAGTCGACTCCCTGGGGTCTCGACGGAGGACGGTCTACGGGATGTTCGACGGCCGCACGAGGCCTTCCGCGAGGTCGCCGAAGCCGGGTGCGTAGATCGCCCCGGGGTTGCCGACGACCTCTTCGACGATCAGGGTCTCCGTGGTGAGCAGCAGCGCCGCGATCGAGGCGGCGCTCTGCAACGCGGAGCGCGTGACCTTCAGCGGGTCGATGATGCCCAGGTCGAACATGTCGCCGTACTCGCCGGTGACGGCGTTGAACCCGTGCCCCGTGGGGAGTCGGCGGACCGCGTCGACGATCTCGTCGCCGTCGTAGCCCGCGTTGATGGCGATCCACCTCAGCGGTTCCACCAGCGCGTCCCGCACGATCCGGGCGCCCATCCCCTTCTCCCCCGGCAGGTCGAGCGCGTCGATCACGCTGCCCGCCTGCACCAGCGCGCTGCCGCCGCCCGCGACGATGCCCTCCTCCAGCGCGGCCCTGGTGGCCGACAGCGAGTCCTCGACGCGGTGCTGCTTCTCGGTGAGCTCCACACCGGTGGCCGCGCCGACGTGGATCACCGCGACGCTGCCGGACAGCCGGGCGATCCGGGCCTGGAACGAGTCCTTGTCGTGGTCGTTCTCGGCCCGCTCGAACTCCATCTTGAGCTGCTCGATGCGCGCGGACACCTCGCGCTCGTCCCCGACACCACCGACGAGCGTGGTCGTGCTGTCGGTGACGGTGACCCGGCGGACCTGGCCCAGCTGTCCCAGCCGGACGGTGTCCAGGCTGAGCCCGGCGTCGGCGGTGATCACCTCACCGCCCATCCAGATCGCCAGGTCGCTGAGCTCGGCGACGCGCCGGTGGCCGAAGCCGGGCGCGCGCACGACGACCGAGCGGAACGTGTTGTGCACGTTGTTGGCCACCAGCATGCCCAGTGCCGGGCCCTCGACGTTCTGCGCGAAGATCACCAGCTGCCGACCGGACTTGGTCACCTGCTCCAGCACCGGCATCAGCTCCTGGACCCGCGAGATCTTCTCGGAGGTGAGGAGCACGTACGGGTTCTCGAAGACCGCTTCCATCCGCTCGCGGTCGGTGACCATGTACGGCGAGATGTAGCCGTTGTCGATCTCGACGCCGTCGACGTAGGTGATCTCGAGCCCGAACGTCGGCGACTCCTCCACGGTGACGACGCCGCCGTGGCCGACCCGGCCGATCGCCGACGCGATCACCTCGCCGATCTCGCGGTCGTTGTTGGCCGACAGGGTGGCCACGCTCGCCAGGTCGGCGGGGCCGCCGATCTCGCTGGCCTCGCCCTCCAGCTTGGTGAGCACGGCGTCGACGGCGGCCTCGATGCCGGTCTTGAGCAGCATCGGGTTCGCGCCCTCGGTCACCGCCCGCATGCCCTCGCGGACCATCGCCTGCGCCAGCGCGTTCACCCCGCTCTCCAGGAGTTGCCGCGCCTCGACGTTGAACCGCAGATCCTTGGCCATGTCGTCCTTCTTCCGCTGTGTGGTGGCTGACGGGATCTAGGGGACGAGGATCGCCCGGCCGCGGACCTCGCCGCGGTCGAGGTCGTCGAGCGCCTTCGCGAAGTCGGCGAGCGGGTAGGTCGAGGTGTGGCTGGTTCGCGATCGAGGGCGAGGCGGGCGTCGGCAAGCTGAGCCTGCTCCGCGCGGTGCACCAGCAGCAGGAACCCGGCAGGCACTTCCGCGTCGCGCAACTGCCCGGCCCGGACCGGTTCGACAGCTGGCTCGAGGCCCTGTCCGAGGACTTGGCCACGCCCGGCGCCACGGTGGTGCTCCGGCACGCCGAGCGGTTGCCGGACGAGCAGGCCGCGGCCACCGCCGACATGCTCACCGACCGCTCCTGGGACAGCGACAGCGGTCCGGCGCGGGTGGTCATCGTGCTGCGCAACCCCGACGCCGTGGCCGCACTGCGGTCGATCTTCCCGCGCACGGTGGAGGTCCCGGCCCTGCGCCACCACATCGACGACCTGCCCGACCTGGTGAGGAGCCTGCTGCGCCAGCTCACCAAGGACGACCAGCTCTCGTGCTCGCCGCAGGCGCTGGCGCAGCTCACCCGGCTCGACTGGCCGGGCAACATCAGCCAGCTGCGCCGGGTGCTCGCCACCACGATGAAACGCCGCCCCAAGGGCGTGATCGAGGTCGTCGACCTGCCGCCGGAGTGCCGCACGGCGGGACACCGGTTGCTCAGCCCGATCGAGGCGCTGGAGCGCGACGCGATCGTGAACGCGCTGCTGGACAACCAGGAGAACCCGACCAAGGCCTCGAAGGCGATCGGCATGTCACGGGCCACGATCTACCGGAAGATCCGCCAGTACTGCATCTCGTGACCCACGAGCGGGCGCGGCACCGGTAGAGCCTGCTCCACCTCCTGTCCGGGTGCACGGGGGATCCACGCGGCCCTGTCATCTCACTAGCGTTGTCGTCATGCCAAACACCACGAAGACGTCACGCAAGCACCCGGTTCTGCTGTGGATCGCGCTCGTCATCAGCGCGACCTGCAACGCGGTGACCTCCCTGGCGGGCCTGAGCACCGTCGTCAGCGTCGCCTTCGGCGTGCTGACGCTCATCTGCGTCATCGGCCTGGTCGTCCGGTACCGGAGTTCCTGAATTCGATCCGGTCGGACGGAACGGCCTGCCGGGACGCGATGGCGGAACTAGGCGTGGCCGCCGTTCGGGAGGGCCCACCAGTTGTCCATGCGGGGGACGGTCGGGGAGTTCGGGCCTTCCCGGATGACGCGGCTGGTTCGGAAGAGGTAGGCGGCGATTCCCGCGGCGCCCTGCATCCAGCTGGCTCTTGGTGGCAGCAAGGGGTTTGGGGCGCGGTGTTCGAGGAATCGCCAGTGTGCGTGTGGTCCGTGCGCAAGGTCACCCTTCAACTCCCGTCCGCACGAGCAACCGGTGTCGAATTTCGATCACGGCGGGGCCAGGCGTTCTTCCAGGTCCCCGATCTCCGCGTTCACCGCGACCATCGTTCGCGCGGTGACGAACCCGAGTTGGTGGTTCACCCGGCTCATGTGGGTGTTCTCGGCACCGGTGGTGGTCTGGATCCGCTGGAACCTGGGTCGGTCCGCCAGGAGCCACCGGATCATCTCGGCCTTGACGCACCTGCCCAGACCGCGGCCCCTGTGCGCGGGCACCACCGCGGTGTCGCGTTGGTAGCCCCAGTTCAGGTCGTTCGGGTGCACCTCCAGTTCGGTCAGGCCCGCGACCAGCCCGGTGGCCTCGTGCACGACCACGACGACCCGGTGGTCTACACCCAGCGCTTCGAGTTCGGCCTCGTGCTCCCGCACGCGCTCGACGGTCCACTGCGGCTCCTGGTAGCCCAGGTCGCCGAGGGGGGCGTCGTGGATCGACTGCCTTGCCTCGGCGTAGGACGTGACGAGGTCGTCAGGTGCGGCGCCGATCCACCGCTGGGTGCGGTACCCGGCCGGCACGTCCACGTTCCAGAGCGAGCTGTCGGCTTCCGGGATCTCCAGGGTCTGCATGAGCACGGTGTGAACCGTCCGGAAGCCCAGGGAGCCAGCCCACTCGGGGCCGTCGCCGCCGACGGTCAGCTGCCAGCCCTCCACGACCTCGCGGCCGCGCTCACGCAGTTCCGGCAGCAGCGCCCGGAGCATGGCGGTGCCGATCCCGTGCCGACGTTCCCGCGGGTGCACCACGATCTCGGTCAGGGCGATGTGGCTGCTGTCGTCCTGGAGGAGGTAGACGGTCGCCAGCCCGACGATCTCGCCACCGCGTCGGGCCACCCGGTGGATCACCTCGCCGAACCCCGGGAAGGGGAGCTGGAGGCGACCGACCGCGTCGTCGTAGGCCAACGGGGGCAGGTCCGGTTTGTCCCGACGCCACCACGCTTCCATCAACCGGTGGCAGCTGATCAGGTCCGGGGCGGACGCGTTCCGAGGGGTGAACGGTTCGACGTGCACGTCGACGAGCTTCATGAAGGAGTCCTTTCCCCGTCCGAGAAGGGGGTGCCGAGGGTGTGCGTTCGCGTCGCTACGATCTTGCCGGAGAGGCGGCGGTGCGCGGTTGCGTGCGGGTCGCCGGTCGAGTTGGGGGAAGCGTGGACCTGGTTCGGGTGCGCGAGCGCTGCGAGGAGCAGATAGACCGGTTGCGGGTTCGGGCGCCGTTGGACGTGGTCGCGTTGTGCGAGGAGTTGGCGGTGCGGCGGGGGCGGCCGATCCACCTGCTCGCGCTGTCCTCGCGGACGTCCAACCCGTCCGGGTTGTGGGTGGCGGCGAAGAAGGCCGACTACATCTTCTACGAGGCGTCCACCGGGGAAGCGCACCGCTCGCACATCATCCTGCACGAACTCGGCCACATGGTGTTCGCGCACAGCGGGGTCGCGGAGTTGGACGACCTCACCGCACGGCTGCTCGCGCCGAACCTCGATCCGAAGGTGGTGCGGCAACTCCTGTGCCGGGACGGTTACGACACCGTGGACGAGCAGGAGGCCGAGCTGTTCGCGACGCTCGTCCTCATGCGGGCCGAGTTCCGGGTCGTGGGCGCGGTCGAGTCCGATGCCGTGGAGGACGAGTCCGGTGCGCTGGCCCGGTTGAAGGCCGTGCTCAGTGCTTAGGGTCTTCCACGTCGTCGTGGTGCTGCTGGCCTGGGTCGGAACCGGGTACAAGGTCGTCGGACTGGTTCGACGGCCGTCGCGGGACTTCGGGCACGTGGCCACCTGCCTGGCGCTGTTCTTCCTCACGCTCGCCTTCACGATCGGGCTTCCGCCGCTGTACCAACGGATCCCCTGGCTCGCCGAGAACCCGAGCACCGTCCGGCTGGTCCAGCACGGCCTCGTCGTGCTGAGCCTGTTCTGGGGTCAGGCGCTGGGCACCCACGTCACCGGGTCGGCGGGGAAGGGGATCCGGTCGCGGGCCGCGGTGGCGTCGGCGGTGCTCGTCTCGATGGTCGTGCTGTTCCGGCTCGCCGATCCCGGCTCCGCCGCGGAGGACTTCGTCGGGGCGTACGCCAGGACGCCCTTCGTGACCGAGTACCTGCTCGCGTTCCTGGGCTACACCTCCTACGTGCTCGTGGACGTGTCGCGGCTGACGCTGCGGTACGCGAACAGCGCCACCGAGCGCCTCATGAGGGTCGGCCTGCGCCTGTGGTCGGCCGCGAGCCTCGCGGGGGTCGTGTTCGCCTCGCACAAGGCCCTCTACGCGGTGGCGGCACGGCTGGACCGCAGGCCGCCGTGGAACGAGGGTCCGGTGTCCACCGTGCTGTCCGGGATCGTCGTGGTGCTCTTCGTCGTGGGCCTGACCGCGTACCGGTGGGGGCCGCGGATCGCCGTCGTCGTCCGGCGGTGGCGCCTGCACCGCGAGTACCGCGTCCTGCTGCCGCTCTGGCGGGCGTGCTACGACGTCATGCCGGGCATCGCGCTCGTGCCGCCGGACGCCCGGCGGGTGCCGATCGACCTCCGCCTGTACCGGTGCGTCATCGAGATCCTGGACAGTAGGCTGGCGTTGCGGGCCTACTGGGACACCGGGATCGCCCGGCGGCGGGGCGAGGCCGCGGCACTGGCCGCCGCGTTGTCGGCGAAAGCGCGCGCCGAGCCGGTGGACGACGCGCCGAGCACGCTGCCGGCACTCGACGTCGCCGAGTTGACCGAGGTGGCCCGCGACTTCAGGAGTCTTCCTTCGGTTGCAGGCCTTCCAGTTCCCGCACGCGGTTGATGACCTCGGCGATCGTGTCCAGGCTCCGGTCGGACAGCCCGGACGCGCGCATCGCGACGTCCCGGACCCCGATGTCCTTCAAGGCGGTGACGAGGGCGATCTCGGCCTCGACCTCCTCGCGAACGGCGTCGTCGAGGAAGTAGGCGGCGGGAACGCCGAAGTACGTCGCCAGCGCGGTGAGGTGTCGGACGGTCGGGTTGTCCCGCTGCCCGGTGCGCAGGTACCAGATGTAGGACGCCGAGATGGTCACGCCCTGGTCGCGGGTGATCGCCGCCGCGACCTCCTCGTTGCTGTGCTCGCGGCGACCGGACTCCCGGATCGTGCGGAACAGGTGGTCGAGCTTCTCGGCCAGGGTGGCCTGCCGGGGCTTCTCGCGGTCGGTCACCGGCCCACCTCGTTCCTGACTGCTGTGAATCCCACCGCTACAGCATTCACACCTGTTGACGTCATGCCCTTGATCGCGCTTAACTTACACCGCTTCGACTGTGGTGAATCGGTTTTGACCCTGCTTCATGCCAGTCAACAAGGGGGGATCGTCGAGACGCTGCCGGTCGAGCACACCGGAAAGAAGGCCGAGCCGGTGCCCTGGGTCCGGAGGGGTGGCCCACGAGCACCGGCTGTCAGGCCCGCGCCGACCCGGGACTACCGCCGGTCCAGAGCCTTCACCACGACCTCCGTCGCGCGGGCCAGGAGGGTGTCGTCGCGGGTGGCGTCAACGGTGCCGCGGTCGGACAGCACGGCGAGGACGATCGGGGCGCGGTTGGGCGGCCAGAGGACGGCGATGTCGTTGCGGGTGCCGTAGGC